>JAQIBR010000024.1 GCA_027858955.1 Bacteroidales bacterium | reverse complement strand
TTGGTCGTGCAATTGGCGTTTTAGCAAATATTACCTGGGATAGAGCTTTAGGTTATGCTCTTGAGCGTCCAAAATCTTTAACAACTAAGATGTTAGAAGATATTGCAAAAAAATAATTTATCTTTAATTAAAAGCCTCTGCAAATTTTTGACAGAGGCTTTTTTTTTGCTTTTTTTTTGTATTTTTACAATATGATTATTCAATAAGAAATTCGATTAAAAAAAAAGAGTAGGGTATTTCAATTAATAACTTCTGAAGTACTTGCCGGACTGCCAAATTTGCCAAAATTTGGAATGCTTAATATTTTCATTCAGCATACTTCGGCAGGAATAACCCTTAACGAAAATGCCGATCCAAGCGTACGTTTCGATTTTGAGACAATTTTCGATAAGCTAATTCCGGAAGACGATCCTGACTATATCCATATTTTTGAGGGAAGCGATGATATACCTGCTCATATTAAAAGTTCATTAATAGGGTACTCAATTACCATTCCTATCAAAAACGAACGTTTAGCTTTAGGAACATGGCAAGGAATTTATTTGGGGGAATTTAGAGACAATGCTTCTGAAAGGCGTTTAGTTTGCACTTTATATTATTAGTTTATGATTTTGAAAGTTATTTTAATTAGCGCTATCCTTCTTGGGTTTGTGTTTCTAGGTCTAGGTGTACAATTGTCTTTTTTCAAAAAAGAAACGGTTTCCACAAACTCGAATTGGGCATAATAGTGAAATGAAAAAGCGAAAAATTCCTTGTCCGCAAACACAAGACAAATTTACTCAAAAGAATAAAAAACTTTGGCAAAGTCCTATTTAATGTTCAACTGATATTCAATAAGTCGAATACATTTTTATATAGTTCATTGTGAATTATATAGTTTTCTTCAAATATTTTATAGCTAATTAACTTTTATCCTTCATTCATTCCTAATAAAATTACTTAATTTGCTGTAATATCATATTTGTTAATAAGATTTGCAATTTATACATATCGTTTATGAAAGCTTCAATTTTATTTAAATTAAATGAACAATGGGCTGATTCTGGAACTTTAGCACCTGATCAAAAACAAAAACTTGCACTTCAAATCCTCGATTTGGCTGAAAGTATTTTTCTTAAAGCTAAAAATAAGAAGGTTGATCGGGAATTAGCTTTTCAGTTTTTAAGTTTAAGTGGAAAAACTTCTTATTTAAAGTCTCTGACAGAAACGGCTGATCATAATCGCTGGTCAGAAATAGTTTTTAAAGCTATTCAATTATCAGGTTATTCTTTAAACGATATGTTCGAACAGCGAGTAACAGAAATTGGACACCAGACCTTATTCATGGATATGAGTAGAGAGATGCCCACACACTGGTCCTATAAACAGATTCAACTGCTTGTGCGCGAAATTGCCGCTGTCTTTTATCGATTTGCCAGAGAAGATCCTCGTGTTGCAATCTATTCTGAGAATGGCGTTGAAAGTGCGAGTTGTGACCTTGCTTGTTTGTTTTACGATATTTTCGATACTCCTTTAAATGTTCATTTTAATAAAGAAGCGCTTTTAATTATATTTGATCAGCTTGAAATTAATATTGCTGTTGTCGACACTCCTGGAAGGTTACAGGTTTTGGAAGATGTGAGAAAATCTTGTAGAAAGCCTTTTACTATATTCGTATTAGACCCAACTATTAACACCAACGAGAAAGATATTTTCTTTTTAGGAGAGGAATGTAAAGTTTCCGATCTAAATGAAATAGAATTAGTTCTATCCAATCGAAATAGAAAACCGGTAAATCAAGTTGCGACTACCATGTTTACTTCTGGAAGTACAGGTTTGCCAAAAGGAGTTTCTTTTTCAAATTATAATTTAGTCTCTAAACGCTTCGCCCGAGCAGCTGCCGTGCCTGATGTTGGTGAGAAAGAGGTAATGTTATGCTTCTTACCGTTATTTCATACTTTTGGTCGTTATTTGGAATTATTGGGTTCAATATATTGGTACGGAACTTATGTATTTGCAGGAAATACAGCCGCTGAAACTTTAATCTCTTTATTCCCAAAAGTAAATCCATCTGTATTTATTAGTATTCCATTGCGATGGTTACAACTTTATGAAAAAACAATGGAGATAGTTAAAGCGACCGATTCACAGGAAGAAATTCAGCAAAAATTGCGCTCAGTAGTGGGAAATAGGCTTCGTTGGGGATTATCTGCTGCCGGCTACCTAGATCCAAAGATTTTTCAATTTTTTCAAGACAATGGTATTTATTTGTGCAGCGGTTTTGGAATGACTGAAGCAACTGGTGGAATTACAATGACACCACCGGGTAAATATATAGAGGCTACTACCGGAATTCCTTTACCTGGTGTTGTAGCTCGCTTTACTTCTGAAAACGAAATGGAGATTAACGGTCACTATATTGGGCGATATTTGGAGGATGCTGGACCAAACGAAATAATCAATTTCCCGACAAATACTAAAAGCGATTTTTGGTTGCCTACCGGTGATGTTTTTCGAAAAACTTCTGAAGGCTATTATGAGATTATCGATCGGTTAAAAGATATATATAAAAACAATAAAGGGCAGACTATAGCACCTAAAACCGTTGAAAAATTATTTGTTGATGTTCCGGGAATAAAACATACTTTCCTAGTCGGAGATGCTCGACCATACAATGTTTTACTTATAGTTCCCGATGAAACAGATCCTGTTTTGAAATCGACAGGCAGTGCAGAAAATAAGATGGAGTACTTTCATCAAATTGTTGCGGCAGCGAATAAAGATTTGGCACCTTACGAACGTGTTATTAATTTTTCTGTATTGAAACGTGATTTTAACATTGAGAAAGGAGAACTAACACCTAAAGGAAGTTTTAATAGGAAAACAATTGAAGCCAACTTTGCAGAAAGTGTAAATAAATTATACGAAAGCAATATCATATATCTGAAAATAAAAGGATTACAAATTCAAATACCTCGATGGTTCTTTCGGGATTTAGGAATTTTGGAAAGAGATATTTTAGTTAATTCATTTGGATTGTTCAACAAACAAAGCAAACTCCAATTGAATGTTAAGAAATTGAAGAATCCAGGCAAAGTGCTGATAGGAGATCTTATATATAATGTAACCAGTAATAAAATTGATTTAGGATTATTTGCTCGTCAACCACGATTATGGATAAGCAATCCTGAACTTATTCGGTTTTGCCCTGTAAAAGAAGGGTGGGATTTGCCATTAAATAATGTGAGTACACAGGTAGAGCGCCCATTTAAACTAGTGAAAGATTATAGTTTTGCTACTTTACCGGCTTTGTTTCATTTACGCGATCAAAGATTAACCTTTGTCAATAATCTTATCAGTTGTGCGCTATTTGGTGAAGGTAAACACTCTCTGGACAATACTCGACAAATTAAAGAAATATTTAATCAATACGACGAAAAAGTTGCCGAAGTAATCCGTCGAAGATTGGAAGCTTTGGCTTGTCACCCTGAAGAAGAAGTGCGCGCACAGGCATATCGTATATTATTACTTGATGATCCAAGTCCCGACTTTTCTAAGCTTTTCCCAGCATTTATCCAATCGAATTTAACTTTCTTAAATGAGAATTCTATAAAAGAGATTGCTTCTCAAGACATGGGCAAGCAGCATTTAGAAAGTTTGCGTCAGCGGCTATATAATTATAGAGTTCAAATAGATTGGCCTGCTAATAAGGAAACTCGAAAACAGTTTGAAAATGTATTAAAGTTATTGTACAATTTTGCCAATATACATCTTGAGTATTACAGCTCGGTTAGAGCAGAATTTGCAAGTTGGATTCTACATAAAAAAGATCCTTATTTGGCTAAAATAGCTTACGATTATTTTAAATTACTCTATCATAATTTTGAAAAGACTTTGCGTCAAAAATCTATACTATATACACGCAAAGAATGGGAAAAGAAACTTGTTTTTGAGGAAGGAATAACTCGTGAGCTTAATGATAATATCTTGAATATATTTTCTAATTCAGCCTTTATTCGCCAATCAGTTATGCTTGCTTACGAAGAAAATGATTTTGATATTGATCAAATTCCAGACAAGGGAATGTGGGTTTCCCGTTTAAAATCATTTGGTAATATCCAGCATCTTAGATTGAGTATCAATACCTTACAAGGAAAGCATTTCGATCTTCATTTCATGATAAACAAGAATATTCGATTATTAATTGGGGCAAAAACAGTGCATTGGCTTGCAGCCATTTCAGGATATCCTTTTGCAACACTTAGTATGCCAGCTTTGGGTTGTTACCGCCCAAAAGATGGCGCACTCACCAGTAAGTTTATTGGAGAGCTTAGTATTTGGGATAAGGTTCGTGAGTTTGCCGGAATTCATCATTCATTAAGTTATTTAAATATTAGTAGTCCTTGGCGCAAAATGTTTATAAAAGGATTAGCGGTGTTTTATACAGCCTGGAAGCAAAGCGGCTATCAAATTGTTCCTGGAATAATTACCCCAAATAATGTTGTTGTTCCTGAATTGGATTACCTCGAATCGGCTACTATAATTTCAGTAGCAGGTTTAATAGAATATGAGAATACACTTTCTCTTGTAAAACCAATGCTCGTTAACTTCTTTTTCCGATTGGATGCTCATTATCCCTGGGTGTCAAAGCAGTTAAAAGTAAGATGGATATTCGATGCTTGTATTGAGGGTCTTGGGCATAAAAAAGCTTTTGAATTCTTTGGAGAGCTAAGCGCTGATTTGAAAAATGAGCCACTCTTAATGCCTGATAATAAGCCTTTGAGTGGTCTTTTGGATGATTACTTTGATGAAATGAAATCAAAGTACTATATGCCTTTGGCCTATTATAACTCTAAAGAACAATATAGGGAATGGGAGAGAATCAATCCATCAGCTACTGCTATTGCCAAAGAACAAACTATTTTTGAACTTTCGGGATTGTATCGTATTTATCGATTTTCAGAAATTGTACGCTATAAGCTTTATAGAAAAACCTATTTTGAAAATGCAACTGAGGAGATAAAGAAAGCATTTGATATTCTTTTAGAACGCATGGAAAAAGAGAGAACTCTTTCGGCAACACATTTGTTGGAATTATCAGATTTGCAGGCGGTTTTAACTGATCCAGATGATAAAGGTGTTTTCAGTCGAATGGTATTTTCCAGATTGCAAAGGCAGCAAAAACTCGATATTATTAAGTTAAGCGAAAGCAAAAAAGAGCAGGTGGTTGTTAATTCTTATATTAAAGATAGATCCGATTCGGAATATATTTTTAGAGAGCCATTAGAACCCAGCGAAATAGGAAAACTTTATCGTTTGTTTTTCGAGGAAAATTATCCTAAATCTATTTCTAAAATGGACAAACACATGGTGGTGATTGATAAACAAGGAAGAGTTGTAGGTGGTCTATGTTATATCGTTCTTGAAAACAATGTTGTCTTACTCGATGGAAGTGCTGTAACAACACCTTTAAAAGGCAGAGGCATTGGAACATCGATGATTGATACTTTTTGTAATCTCATGGCTAGCGAAGGGGTAAAAATTATTAAAGCTCACTTCCTTCTGGGTAATTTTTATTTAAAATTGGATTTTAAAGTTGATAAAAAATGGGGGGCGCTCGTTAAGTTTTTGGACTAATCTTTCCATTTATTATTTTTGGAACAATTAAGTATTTTTACTAAATAAAAATATTAGAGCTAAATGCCTAATAACGAATTGATAATAAAAATAATTAAGACGATGAGGAAAAAAATGTTAAAAATATTTAAAATAACTGTTATTTGTATGTAAAAAGTTGTAATTTAGCCATGCGTTAATTTTAAGTGGGAATAATAATTGACCCCCAATCATTGATTTGATTGGGGGTTTTTCTATCTTTGTGCAAAGAGACAATTATGGAGCACTTGCTACAACTCAAAAAACTATATATAGCTTGGAAAAACAATTCTCCCAATCGTATTGACCCACTTAATATTTCTTCTGCATCTTCTAGACTCTATTTTCATATTTTCGATAATAATGAAACTTATATTGGCGTTTATAATGACGATATAAAAGAAAATAAAGCGTTTTTTCATTTTACAGATACTTTTATCAAAGCAGGAATTCATGTTCCAGAACTCCATCTTGTTTCTAAAAATCAAGCTTATTATATAATTGAAGATTTGGGAGATATAAATTTGCTGGATATTCTAAAAAGAGAGGGAGAAACAGAAAACCTTAAACAATTGTATAAAAAAGCGATTGGACAACTCATAAAAATGCAATTGTATGGCAATGATCATATTGATTTTGAGTCATTTTCTTATCCAAGAGCTAAATTTGACATACAATCGGTACTATGGGATTTGAGTTATTTCAAATATTATTTTTTAAAAGTTTCGGGAATTACTTTTGATGAGCAATTGCTTGAGAACGATTTTCAAAATTTGGCTAAAGAAGCTGAGAAACAGCAATGGAATGCTTTTATGTTTCGCGATTTTCAGGCCAGAAATATTCAGATAAAAAATAACGAAGCCTGGTTTATAGATTATCAAGGTGGTAGAAAAGGGCCAATGCTATATGATTTGGCTTCTCTGTTATTTCAAGCTTCTGCTCAACTTAGTTCTTCTTTTAAAGAAGAAATGAAGCATTATTATAAGCAAGAACTCAAAAAGAACTTTGATGTGAATGATAAAATATTTGAACAAGATTTCGTTTCGATAGTTTTTATCAGGATTATTCAAACACTTGGCACATATGGTTTTAGAGGTTTAATTGAAAAGAAACCGTATTTTATCAATAGTATTCCAATGGCATTGGAAAATTTAGAGAACCTAATTCAAAGTCAGCATTTTAAGCTTGAAATACCTTATTTTATAAGTATTCTTAGGCATTTATACCAATTAAAAATTACATTTGTCTCTAAATAAACTTATATGTTAACTGTTACAGTTACAAGTTTTTCCTATATCTATGGCTCACATCCAAAAGATGAAAGTGGAAATGGAGGCGGTTTTATTTTCGATTGTCGAGCTTTGCCAAATCCCGGTCGCTATGAGCAATTTAAATCATTATCAGGGAAAGACAAATCTGTAATTCTTTTCTTAGAAAAGGAAGATGAAGTTGGACTTTTTCTAGAATCTGTTTTTAAACTAGTAACACAATCTGTTAAAAAATACCAAGAGCGCGATTTTACAAGTTTGATGGTAAGTTTTGGTTGTTCTGGTGGTCAACACAGATCAGTTTATTCGGCCGAAATGTTAGCTGACTATTTGGAAAAGAATTTTGATGTTAATATTAAATTGGTTCATTTGCGTGAAGAAATCTGGGGGTAATTTGATAGAAGAAACAAATCTAGATACAATTTATGCTTTGAAAAAAAAGCAGACTCTTAAATTTAATTTTTGGATAATATTTGGTACATGGCTTCCTTTTGTTTTCATTGCTCTTTTATCTAACTCTTTAACCCTGATAGCTCAAATGATAATGGGTGGAGCCCAAAGTTTATCTGTTTTATTAAGTTGGAGATCAACTTGGAGATCGCATAAACTACAAAAGCATTTACCGAACTCGGAACGTCTAAATGCACAATTTATGGCCTGGGTATTTATTGCTTCCTTTATAATTGTAGTTGGAATGGCAGTTGACAGGATCATTGATCCAAGAGAATTGAACAATGATGTAGCGTTATTTGGTCTAATTGTGAACAGTTTTGCGGTAGTAGTAAACTTAATTCAGTGGCGTAAAAACCTTATACTTTCGAAGCAAAATTTTTCTTTAGTTATGGAAAGCCAACATTCTTTATTTTTTATTAAATTCTTTACTGTACTTACGGTTGAAATCTCTTTGCTGTTATATTTTTTGCTTGAAGGGAAAGGTGTTCATGATTATATTGATTCCGTTTTTAGTGTGGCCTTGGCTTTGTTAACTTTATATTCAGCCTTCCAATTATTTCAAAAATCAAATGTAGTAAAAGAGTAAAAAAGGCTGTTCTCTTTTCAAAAACAGCCTTTTTAAAATATCTATTTATCTAATTCATTTCAAGTGCTCATACAAGAAATTGGTCATTTTTGTGTATAAGTTCAAAGAAGTATTTTTTCCAGTATAAATTCCGTGATTACTGTTTGGATATATCATCAAATCGAATTGTTTATTTGCTGTTACTAATGCTGTTACTAAATCATAAGTATTTTGGGGATGTACATTATCATCAGCATCACCGTGAATCAAAAGAAAATTTCCTTTTAATTTTTCAACATGATTGATAGGAGAGTTGTCGTCGTAACCTTGTGCATTTTCTTGTGGAGTGCGCATAAAACGCTCAGTATAAATGTTATCGTAATAACGCCAATTAGAAACTGGTGCTACAGCAATACCGGTACTGAAAACATCGGCACCTTTTGTCATTGCTAAAGAGCTCATATAACCTCCATAGCTCCACCCAAAAATAGAAATTTTGTTTTCATCAACATAAGGCAAACTTATCATATATTTTGCAGCTTCAATTTGATCAATAGTTTCATACTTTCCCAATTGTAAATAGGTCATTTTTTTAAACTCTTCGCCACGGAATCCAGTTCCACGATTATCGACTGAAACTATGATAATATCGTTTTGAGCCAGCATTTGAAACCAAGCATCTCGACTACCGCCCCAGCGATTTTGAACTGTTTGAGATCCAGGACCTCCGTACACATAAAATAAGACTGGATATTTCTTGTTTTCATCAAAATTTTGAGGAAGAACTCTCCAGGCATTTAATTCAATATTTTCGGAAGTGGTAATTGTAAAAAAGCTTTTTTTATTGAACCCAAAATCGTTTATTGTATTGGCAAGTTCTTTATTTTCTTGCAAAGTCTTAATTAATTGTCCCTTACTATTTTTCAAACTGTAAACCGGCACATTTTTGGCGTCGCTCCAATTTGATATATAATAATTGAAATTTGAACTGAAATTAACGTGATTCCATCCTGCTTTTGTTTCAATATTACTCAATTTCCCTTTCAAGTTAGTGCCGTATACTTCTCGATTTAGCGGCGAATTCTTTGCTGCATTAAAATAGACAATGTTCTTATTATTATCGAATCCAATAATAGCATCAACATCCCAAGAACCGTTGGTTAGTTTTTTAATCAACTTGCCTAGCATATTATAATAATAGATATGTTTGAATCCTTCAGTTTCGCTAGTAAGAATAAATCCCTGATTGTCACCTTTTTTGCCTGGAATAAAATGTAAATCGTCTGTAATTTCAACGTAATATTTATTCAATTCAGTATAAATTACATTTGTATTCCCCGTAGATGGGTCAGCAATTAATAGCTCAAATTTGTTTTGTAAACGATTTAAGCGAGAAATAGATAAAGCATTTTCAGTATTTGTCCATTGAATGCGAGGAATATAAATGTCAGTTTCTTGGCCAATATTTATGTCTACTGTTTTTCCTGTTTCGAGCGAATAAGAATGAATACTTACAATAGAATTATCTTCACCAGCTTTAGGATATTTGTATTTATCGTATTTAGGGTACAGATTGCCGTAAAATGTGATTTGGAATTCTTGTACGCGGCTTTCATCGAATTTGTAGAAGGCTATATATTTTCCATTTGGCGACCAAAAATAAGCTTGTGTAAAACTGAATTCTTCTTCATAAAACCAGTCGATAGTTCGCTATAATATTGCTTCAGCTTTACCATCGGATGTGAATTGAGTTTCATCTCCATTTATTAAATCAACAAGAAATAAATTATTTTCACGAACAAAAGCCACTTTTGTGCCATCAGGAGAAAATTCGGCTAAACTTTGCTTTCCATTTGCCGATAATGACTTTAAATTTTTGGAGTTAATATCGTAGATATAGTAATCTGATTTAGTACTGTGACGGTAAATCGATTCAGTATTTGTTGAAATTAAAACTTGAGTTTCGCTATTATTAAAACGATAAGAATTTATTTTTATAAGAGTTGAATCCTCTAAATAAAGCTGTGATGCATCTACAATAACTCTTGTTTCTTCACCAGTTTTATAACTTGATTCCACAATGCCACGTGAATTTAATTGGCAATAATGATTGCCGTCATTCATAGAGGCAATTCCGCGAACCGATTTAGGGTGAAATTGACGACTATTGAAAATATCGTCTAAACTAATTTTTTTTGTAGTTGATTCTTGACTAAAGGCCTGAAAAGTCAGAATTAATCCCAATAAAAGGGCTAAGGCTTTTTGCATATTTTTGTGTTTTTAGTTTTGAGAAACAAAAGTAACAATTTATACGGTACTTTAATTTGTAGAGAGGGTTGAAAATGGAGTCTAGTCTTTTTCTAAAGTAAAGGCAAAAGTAGTTCCTAGTCCAACTGTCGATCGTACATTTATTACTTGATTGTGAGCTTCAATTATATGTTTAACAATCGAGAGACCAAGACCTGTGCCACCTTCATCGCGCGATCGTGCTTTATCTGTTCTGTAAAAACGCTCAAAAATGCGAGGGAGTTCTTCTTTTTGAATTCCAGGACCATTATCGGAAACTTCAACTAATACATTCTCATTCATATCAAAAAAACCAATTTTGACTTTGCCATCTATAAATGCTCCATATTTAATAGCGTTACTTATCAAGTTTACCAAAAGTGTATGCATATGTTTACGGTCGGCAAATACAAAAATAGGATTTACGTAGTTTTTTGTAAAAATAAGCTGACATTTCCGATCGGCTGCTTTAATCTCGTATAAATAAAAAATTTCTTTAATAAGATCAAGAATATTGAAACGAGTTTTGTCTAAGATTAGTTTTCCTGATTCTATGCTGGAGATTGTATCCAATTCTTCAACAATTTTAATTAAACGTTCCACACTTTTTTCGGAACTACTTAGGTATTTAAGGTTTATGCTGTCATCAGATATACCTCCTTCGAGAAGGGTAGAAATATAACCCTGAATATTGAATAGGGGTGTTTTTAACTCATGCGATATATTGCCGATATATTCTTTTCGATAGTTTTCCAATCGTTTTAATTCCTGTATTTGATCTTGATAATCTTCGCCCCAGTCCATTACTTCATGATGCACATTCTCTATACTTGGAAACGACTCTTTGCGATCACCTGAATTTTTGCTTTTATTTCTTAATTGAAAGTGAATTGTTTTGTATATAACGCTTATTTTCTGATATATATAATTTTCGATATACAAACGGATAACCCAAAAAGCAAAACTAAGAAAAACAAAAAATACTCCAACGATAAATGCTATTGGGATAGATATACTCAAATAAATGAAAGTCAATCCGATAAAAAGGAAAGCACCTATAATGAGTGTTATACGAAATGCTAGTCTTGTTGATTCGCGCATAAAATTTATTCTATATCTTCGAATTTATATCCCACACCTTTCACAGTTTTGATGCAATCGACACCAATTTTTTCACGAATCTTTCTAATATGAACATCTATTGTACGATCGCCGACAATTACTAGATTTCCCCATACATTGGCGAATATTTCTTCGCGAGTAAATACTTTATTAGGTTTTGTAGTTAGCAATAAGAGTAATTCGAATTCTTTTTTTGGCAAAGTAATTTCATTTTCTACCTTCAAGATTAGATAACGTTCCTGATCGATTGTAAAAGCATTAAAAATAACGATTTGTTTTTCTTGAAATTGCTCATCTAGTTTTTCTAAATACCGTCGTAAAAGCGAATTGATTTTGGTAATGAATAATTTCGGTCTAATTGGCTTGGTAATATAATCGTCGGCTCCAGCATCAAAACCCGCAATTTGAGAGTAATCTTCAGCTCGAGCAGTTAGAAAAATAACCAGACTGCTTTTAAGTTCAGGAATTTTACGAATCTCAGCACAAGCTTCAATTCCATCCATCTCTGGCATCATGACATCTAAAATAATAAGTTGAGGTAAAATATTTCTTGCTTTTTCTATTCCTTCTTTGCCATTTTTAGCAGTGAAGACTTGAAAGCCTTCATGCTTAAGGTTATAACTAAGAAATTCAAGAATGTCAGCTTCATCATCAACTAACAATACCTTAATGTTATTTTTGTCCATCAAATTGTATTTGAACTACAAAGTTATCGAAAAATACGAAAATGCGTCTGCTTTGATATTAAACTATTGTTAAGTGTCAGAAATTCTAAAGCAAGAATTCTCTAAAATTAGAACTGGTATTTATTAGACATAATTGTTACTTTTGAATAATTATAATTCAATTTAATTTTATGTCCGCATTTAATGTTTTAATTGTTGAAGATGAGCTTATTATTTCTAAGCTACTCCAGAACTATTTAAATAAAATGGGACATAATGTTGTAAGTAATGTTCCTTCGGGTGAAGAGGCGATTTCTTTTATTCAAGATAATAGCCCCGATTTAATTTTGATGGATATTGAATTGGCAGGAATGCTTAACGGAATTGAAACTACTGAAATTATCCGTCAAACAAAGGATATTCCCACTTTGTTTTTAACTTCGCTAACCGATAAATATTTATTGGAAAAAGCTAAAGCTGTTGATCCCGTTGGATACTTATTAAAACCTGTACAACCAATTCAACTTGAGATTATTATAGAAATGACCAGGAAAAAGATTCAGGTCGATTTAGAGCTGGAAAATTACAGAAAACATTTAGAGCGCTTAATAGTTGATAGAACAAAGGGTTTAGTTAAAGAAATTGAAGAACACAAAAAAGCACTTAAGAAGATTGAAGAAAATGAGATTAGATTAAGTTTAATCACTTCATCGGCCAACGATGCAATAATCATGTTTGATGAGTATGGGCAAATTAATTTTTGGAATTTAGAAGCAAGCCGACTCTTTGGTTATGAAAGCGAAGATATTCTCTCTCAAAATATTAGAATTCTTTTCTCTTCTGACAATCTATCTGAGGAATATAAACAGGGAATTCAACTTATTCAGGATGTGATTGATAATAAGCAATTAAGCAAAAATGTAGAGCTTTTTGCTACACACAGTGATGGAAAGCATTTACCTGTTGAAATGTCGATGGCATCCGTAGAAATAAATGATGAAACGAATGTAGTATGTATTGTACGTGATATTACTGAACGGAAGAAATATGAACGCGATTTACTTAAAGCTAAGCAGGTAGCTGAAGTTTCTGATCGAATGAAATCAGCTTTTCTTTCCACTATTTCTCATGAGTTGCGTACTCCTTTAAATGCAATTATTGGTTTTGCAGAACTGATGAAGATGGGTAATATTGAAGCAGAAGATTTAGCTGATTTTAACAACGAAATATTAGGCAGTGGGATGCATTTATTGTCAATAGTAGACGATATTTTGGATGTATCTATGCTTGAAAAGCGCGATCTGAAATTTGAAAAATCCGAATTTTCAGTTAATCTGTTTATGAAGGAGATTTATACTAAATTTAAAAACAGTAAACGCTACGAAAATAAAGCTGTTGAATTGGTTATGAAAGTAGATGTCGAAAATAGCGACCCAACCTCTGATCAACTCAATACTGATCCTGTTAAATTGGAGCATGTATTCAGCAAACTAATTGATAATGCATATAAATTCTCAGAAAAGGGCAAAATTGAATTTGGATATAAAAGACGTAACTATAAATACGAATTTTATGTAAAAGATCAAGGTATTGGTATTGAAAACGAAAAACTTCAGCTTATCTTTGAAACATTTGGACAGGCAGTTGAAGACGAAAATCGTGCTCATGATGGAATGGGGCTTGGATTATCTATTGTTAAGCTCCTTCTTGATATTATGGGTAGCGAAATTAGAGTAGAATCGGAAGTAGGAAAAGGATCAACCTTTTATTTTACAATTGAAAATTAATCTTTAAAAAATGAGTAGCACAGATTTTAACATCAATAATTACACTTGGGAAGGTAAAAGTATTTTAATTGCTGAAGATATTGTAAGTAATTACAATTTCTTACGACTATTGTTAAAAAAATCTAAAGTAAACATACTTTGGGTTGAAAATGGGAGAGATGCTGTAAATACTGTTTTAAATGACAATTCTATCGATTTGGTTCTTCTCGATATAAATCTGCCCATATTAAATGGATATGAAGTTGTAAAAAAGATAAAACAGAAAAGACCCAATTTGCCTGTTATTGCACAAACTGCTTATGCTTTAGGTGGAGATCGCGAAAAAAGCATGTCTGCAGGGTGTGATGATTATGTTTCAAAACCAATTTCTATTTCTGTACTTCTAAAGAAAATTGATGCTTTTTTGAGTAAATAAAAGGTAATTTGAATTCATTATTCTTTTTTATTTACCCACTGAATGGTTTGTTTCAATCCACTATATTTTGCTCGTTTTACAGCACTTCCACGAAATAAATCACCGAATTGCATTTCTGTTAATTTATTCCAATCTTCTTTTTGTAATGCCATTATTTCAGGTTTCGGTACAAATTCTTCTAAAACGTGAGGGACAATAAATTTATCGTTCCAAGGGCATACATCCTGACAAATATCACATCCAAAAATCCAATCTTGGTAGAGATCAGGATTGCTGCGTTCGGCCAGTTTAGGAACCTCTATAGTTTGATACGATAAGCATTTCCTGGCATCTATTTTTCTTGCTTCATAAATTGCCTGAGTTGGGCAGGCATCTATGCACCGAGAACAATTAGCACAATAATCCTTCACTTGTTTGGAATTATAGATTAATTCTAAATCGAGAATAATATGACCGATAAAGAAAAATGACCCTCCTTTTCGATTAATCAACATACTGTTTTTGCCTATCCAACCCAAGCCACTTTTTTTGGCCCAGACTCTATCCATAACAGGAGCAGAATCAACAAATACTCGAAAGCTAATTTCTGGATGATATTGTATAATTTCATTGGCCAAAAACAGTAGCTTTCTTGTTATAACATCATGATAATCATCACCATATGCATATTTTGATATTTTGTAATTATTATCAGTATTTTGAATTTCTTTTGGATAATAATTTTGGAGAACACTTATAATCGATTTCGCTTGAGGCACCAAAAGCCTTGGATCGAGTCGCTTTTCTTTGTTCCTTTCCATATAGCCCATTAATCCATGCCGACCTTCTTCCAACCACTTATTTAAATTATCTTCTTCTTTTGCCAGATAAGCAGCAGCAGAAATTCCACAATCTGAAAACCCTAAATCTATTGCTTTAGCTATGATAAGAGCACTTAGATCCGATTTTGATATTGCTTTTAAGGGCATAGTCAATAAAATTCTAGTGGACTATGAATTAAAGAGATCTGATTGTTTAGCAGAGCGGAATTTACCAAGATGGCTGTAAGCTGCATCTGTTACTTCTCTGCCTCTAGGAGTTCGAACAATAAATCCCTCTTGGATTAAAAATGGTTCGTAAACCTCCTCAATTGTACCAATATCCTCACCAACTGCAGTCGATATTGTGCTAATTCCAACAGGACCTCCTTTAAATTTATCAATCATTGTTGATAAAATACGATTATCCATTTCATCTAAACCATATTTATCGACATTTAATTCATTTAAAGCATATTGAGCAATTTTTAATTCGATTTTTCCATCTCCTTTTATTTCTGCAAAATCGCGCACTCTGCGAAGTAGAAGGTTTGCAATTCTTGGAGTTCCACGGCTTCGACGTGCTATTTCGTTCGATGCTTCAGTATTAATTGGAACTTTCAATATACCGGCCGATCGTGTGATAATTTTTTCGAGAGTTTCTGCATCGTAATAGTTTAATCGTGCATTAATACCGAATCGTGAGCGAAGTGGAGCTGTGAGCAGACCAGAGCGAGTTGTTGCTCCTATTAATGTAAAATGATTAAGCTCAATCTGTACTGTTCTTGCATTTGGACCAGACTCAATCATAATGTCAATTTTATAATCCTCCATCGCAGAATATAAATATTCTTCAATTACAGGACTCAATCGATGAATTTCATCGATAAATAAGACATCTTTTTCATCAAGATTTGTAAGCAATCCAGCCAAATCGCCTGGCTTATCCAATACTGGTCCTGAAGTTATTTTTATTCCAACATCAAGTTCGTTGGCAATAATAATTGAAAGTGTAGTTTTACCTAATCCAGGAGGCCCATGAAGCAATACATGATCCATCGCTTCACCTCTTTTTGTTGCAGCTTTTACAAAAACATTAAGATTTTCCACTACCTTTCCCTGTCCTGCAAAATTTACAAACTGTCCGGGACGAAGTAATTGCTCAAGATCCTTTTCATTATCATCGAAATATTCGTCGCTGGCATCTAAGTGTTCGTTCATTAGTGTTTTCGATTTAATGTCAAGTATGGTAATTTATATTACATTGAAAAAATAGCAATGATTTGCGACAAATGTAAGGATATTTTGTGTGATGTTTAAATTCATTTCTGGCAAGCTATTGCTAAATTAACATGTTTAAATGCCTTGTATATCAACTTGTAATTTTGTTATAAATTAAAGAGTTTCAAAAAAAATAACTATTTTAGCAGAGTTAATATGGTTAACTTCGATATATTATTGTAGTATGAAATGTTAATATTATGATATAAAAACTACTGAAAAGAGCATTAATAAAACATTAAATCGACTCGGATGAAAAACATTATGGTTGCTATGGATTTTTCTACCGGTGCATTAAATGCCCTAGATTTTGCTATTAAAATTGCTAATAGTAGTCAATCTAATATTATACTCGTTTGGATAGATACTTGTAATACAAAGGAAACTACTTTAGATTTATGCAAAAATGAGATTCGGCGAGATGCAAAACTTGAGCTGCACCGCATTGTGGAAGAAAAATCTGATTTACTGAAAGCTGGAAAGATTAAAATTAAAATGCGCAAAGGTAAAGTATATCAGGAATTGGCTTTGCAAGCAAAAGCCTCAGAAACTGAGCTAATAGTTGTTGGAACACATGGCATCTCAGGATTCGAGGAGTTTTGGATTGGCAGCAATGCGTATAAAGTTATATCTTATGCATCCTGCCCTGTTATCAGCGTGCAAGTGGACTATGATATTAAAAGACCTATAAAAACGATTGTTCTTCCTATTGATAATTCTATTGATTCAACGAAGAAAGTGCCTATGGCTGTTAAGTTAGCGAAAGCTTTTGAATCTGAGATTCACCTGCTGTCGATATATACTACCAATTTGGCTTCGATTAAAAAGAAAGTTGATCGGTCAATGATGGAAGCTGAAAAATATCTAATTAAAGAAAGTGTTCCTTATATAATAAAGATGGTTCAATCTACTAACTTGCCTATTTCCGTAGTTGATTATGCAAAAAAAGTAAATGCTAATATGATTGTTATTATGACTGATCAGGAAAAAGCCAACCTAAATATTTTGATGGGAGATTATAGTCAAAAAATTATAAATATATCTACTGTACCGATATTAAGCGTAAAACCAAAAAATTTATTCAATTAATGCAAAAACTTAGATATGCTTTTATTTCGTTTTTCTTAATCTTTCAATTATTTGGACAAGCTCAAGTTGATTATTTTAATGAAATCCATACTCCTCTCACTCAAGAAGAACGATTCAATTCTCTTTTAATATTACATAAGACATTGAATGCCATGGATAATTCAGTTCCGGGCTATCGGATACAAATTTATTTTGAATCAGGAAATTTTTCAAAATCAATGGCTTTAAGAACCAAAGAAGAATTTGAGTCAATATACCGAGGTTATAATGCTTACATTTCTTTTCATGAGCCATATTATCGAGTAAGAGTAGGCGATTTTAGAACAAAAATTGAAGCAAGAGGTTTTTTGAAAAAAATATTGAGAAGATATCCCGCCGCCTATGAGATAAAAGATCAGATTTCTTTTAATGGTTAGGGGGTAGTAAATAATATTTAAGTATATTTACAGTTATATAAAGGTCTAAATTCAATAAATATGAAAGCAATAATCGTTGGAATTGATTTTTTAAATGAGTCGCTTGCTGCACTGAAATTGGCAGTTATAATTGCCGTTAAAACCAATTCCAAAATTACAATGGTTTTTGTCAATAAACCTGAAAAGTCTAAACCTATTTTCAGAACCCCAACCCAAAAGTTAAAAGAAGAAGTTGAAAACAGATTTAAAGCTATTGTAGTTAAATATTCGGAAAAGATTTCGGGAGATAGACTTTCTTATGTTTTTAGAGAAGGATCGAAAATAGCCGATGTTCTCAATCATGAAGTTGAATTGAATAATGCTGACCTTCTAGTTTTAGGTACACAAGGAAAAATAGGTTTAAAATTATTTTCTCATAGTCTAGCTTTTGAAATAGCTGAAACTTCGATTGTTCCTACAATTACTGTTCGCGATGGTGCTGTAATTTCCAATTCAATTAAGAAAATATTAGTTCCGATAGATGACACACTTGAAACGCGACAAAAAATTCCTTTTTCTGTTCGTATGGCAAAATTGTGTGGAGCTGAGGTACATTTGATTGCTATCTATCATTCGAGTGTACATTCTGTCAAAGATAATGTTGAAAGATATACCCGCCAATCAGCAGAATATCTTGAAAAAAACAATATTGATTTTGTTGTTAAATCCATTGAAACAAATGATGTTGTTAATCAAACAATTAAGTATGCTACTGAGATAAACGCAGATATAATTTCAATTATGGTTACACAAATTAGCAGGGTTTCAAATATTTGGAAAGGGTCATTTGCAGAGCAGCTTATCGATCAAGCACCAATTCCGGTCATTATAGTTCCGTCAAAAGAATTAATGCGAACTTTATCACGATAATGTGATATCATTAAAATGAAAAAGGGCTTGATATTTACCATGCCCTTTTCATATCTAAATAATCAATGCTTTATATATATTTACCTATTATTTCCAGCAATTCATTTGCGCGGATAGGTTTCAAGATGTATTCATCACATCCTGCAGCAAAACTTTTTTCACGCTCACCAGCAAAAGCATATGCAGTTTGAGTAATAATTGGAATGTTTTTATTTAAGCTTTTAATCAAGCGTGTCGACTTGTAACCGTTCATAATAGGCATATTAATATCCATCAATATCAAATCAACCTTAGTATCTGACTTGCAAATATCATAAGCATCTTTACCATTTTTAGCCCATAGAATGTTAGCATTTGAAGATTTAATGGCATGCATTAGAAATTTGTAATTGTGATCGACATCTTCAACAATCAATATTGTTTTATTTGACCAATCATAATTTAATGGTGCTTCTGTAACCATAACAATTTTAGTTTTAGATGATAGGCGTTATTATACCATCAAAAATAACAAATATTTCTGAGAATAAAAATAAAATAGTTAATGTTTCAGCTTAAGATCTGTCTACCGCATTTAAATCGTCGAAAGCTTTTTCCAAACGCTTGATTACTGATTCTTCACCCGCTCTAAGCCATTTCCGTGGATCGTAGTACTTCTTATTAGGTATGTCATCACCATCAGGATTTCCTATTTGAGCTTGCAAATAATCTTTCTTATCTTCATAATAGTCCTTAATTCCATCCCAAAAGGCCCATTGTGTATCGGTATCAATATTCATTTTAATAACCCCATAAGAGATAGCTTCACGAATCTCTTTATGACTTGAGCCTGAACCTCCATGAAATACAAAATTTACAGGCTTTGATTCTGTATTAAATTTTTCTTCGATGAATTTTTGCGAGTTATCCAAAATTTTAGGAGTAAGTTTTACGTTTCCTGGTTTATAAACTCCATGAACATTTCCAAATGAAGCTGCTATAGTGAAGTTAGGACTAACTTTCATCAACTCTTCGTATGAATATGCAACTTCTTCAGGTTGAGTGTAGAGTTTTGAGCTATCTACATCCGTATTATCAACCCCATCTTCTTCACCACCAGTAATTCCTAACTCAATTTCCAAGCTCATTCCTAACTTATCCATTCTAGCAAGATACTTTTTTGAAATTTCAATATTTTCAGCGATTGGTTCTTCTGATAAGTCGAGCATATGAGACGAAAACAAAGGTTTCCCATTAGCTTTAAAATATTTTTCTCCGGCATCAAGTAACCCATCAATCCAAGGTAATAATTTTTTTGCTGCATGGTCGGTATGCATAACTACTGCAACTCCGTAGAGTTCAGCGAGTTCATGAACATGCAATGCTGCTGAAATAGCACCTGCAATTGAAGCCTGCTGTTTATCGTTAGGAAGGGCTTTGCCTGCATAAAATGAAGCTCCACCATTAGACAATTGAATTATTACTGGCGAATTTATTTTTTTCGCACTTTCTAAAACGGCATTTACTGTATCTGTTCCAGTTACATTAACAGCAGGTAAAGCAAATTGATTTGCTTTGGCCAATTTGAAAACAGTTGACAAATCTTCTCCGAACAGTACGCCCGGTTTAACGTGGTCGAATATTCTATTTGACATAATATTTTGAATTTAAGTTGAATAATTTATTTGGCTGATCTAATTCTTCAAAGATACAGTATATTTTATCTGGTTTTCTGAAAAACAAAGCAAAACTTCAATTCATCTCCCTATGGCTTTTTGAATAATACTTGGTACAAACACCTACAATCTCCTCGATTTTACACGAATAAGTAGGTAATTGTTATTATTCCAAAATTCTATCGGATTTACAATTTCAAATTCGATAATCCCATCTTCCAGATCGCGAATTTGATAACTCGATATTGGATGTTCAGAAAAAATTTCTAACTGATTAACTTTATTTTGTAGGTAAAAAGAATTACCATCTAATTCAATATGAATTGTTTCTTTACGCGCATAAAGAATGACGTGTTTTACCGATAAGTCTTCAATTAATTGCGTACTATATTCAAGTTTTTTTTGTTTTGCCAGAATATCTTCTTTCTGATCATTTATAATTTCTTCCTGACTATGAATATTGTATTGTTGATCGGAGATTACTTTTGCTTGCTCAACAATAATTATTTCTTTTTCATTCATCTCATTTTCAAGGGTTACCAGGCGTTTTTGAAGATTATTAATATTTCGGTCTTTCGATTCTAAAATCTTAATATATTGCTTTTTAATTTGATTTAAACTGTTATTACTGCTTTTATATGAAGCAATTTGTCTTTTTAAATCAGCTATTCTATTTCGGTCGTAATTAATTGTTTGACGTAAATCTTTGATGTCTCTTAATAAATGGATTCCCTTTTCTCCTGAATTTTCTATAGCGTTTCGATTAATCCTGATCAGGTCGTATTGATCGTAAACATCATTCACTTCTTTTTCAACATCATGCAATAACTTGGTTAGCTCCATTATTTCTTTTACTTCATCTTGCTTGTCAAAAGCTTTAATTGCATCCGTTTTCCTAGGTTCTTGTTTAAATAAAACCCCTTGTAAGAACTTACTGTTAAAAATGTGAGCAATAGAATTATATTGAGTATAAGCCACATAAGCTAGAACAATGATGATGATAGCTATTAATACCCTTTCAAGTTTCATAAGGAAATATTTTTTGTAAATAGATTGTTTATTCCATGAACAAAGATCAACTTTTTTTAAAAATGCTACTAATCATTTGCTACTTTTATGAATGAAAATGCTGGATTATTGTTTCTTGAGACTAAATAGATGATACCATCAATATCAGTTTTCAAAATTGCTGGAAAGTAAATATCTGAATCTAAAACATATGTTGAATCCAAACCAAATATAATTTGCCGTTTATCTGAAAATTTAGATTGCAATGATCCTGAATATACATTCACATATGCTTTTAGTAATTTGTCTTGTTCTTGATACTCAGTGATTTCTATAGCAGCCTTGCTTTTCCCTAACATCGAATAGAAATGACCCGAATAGTGTCCTTTTAACTCTTCTAATTCTGAAACAGAAATTTGCTTGTGATTTATTAGTGAAATTAAATTGGATTTGTCTTCAGGTTTAATTTGAAGATATGCCAGATAAATAACTGCAATAGTTATCAGAACTAAACCCCAACGTTTAAAAGAGCTACTATTAGAACTGATAATGATTTGTTGTAATTCCTTGTTTAATACAAGGTTTTTTTTTCTTCTTTTTAGATTTCTATTTTGTCGAAGTATTTGCCAAAAAGTTGACTTTTTGGAGCTATCAATTAAAGTATCATTATTTGTTCTGCTTTCTACCTCGCCATTATGGGAAAGGTAAATTTTTAGTGCTTCTCTAACATCTGTCTTAGTTACTGTTTTTAGTTGGTCATCAGTTTTGGCAGAAACATTCTCATTTGTTAAACGTCTTGCATGAGCGCGATGGATTAGCTCCAAAAAATTACGTACCATCCTTCCATTTCCAAAATCTTTATCGCGATTTTCCCAGATGCTGAAAAAGGATTTATAAACTAGATTAAGCGCATCTTCACTAATTAGGAGGTTATTGTCTATTAATCCTTTAGTAAATATTTCGATGAGTTCATCGGGTGAGTAATCGGGAAATTGGATGTGTAGAGCAATTCTGCTTTTTAAGCCTGGATTCGACTGAATCATTTGCTTAGTTTCAGCACCATATCCTGCAAAGATGACAATAAAGTTAGCCCGATCATCTTCCATTCTTTTGATGAGTGTACTCAAAGCTTCGTTGCCAAAATCGCGTGGAGAATCTTCTTTAAACAATGAATATGCTTCATCAATAAAAAGAACTCCACCTTGAGCTTGATTGATGAGTTCGGTGGTTTTGTATTCGGTGTGACCAATATATTGACCAATTAGTTTTTCGCGATCAGCCTCTATCAAATGGCCTGAGCTTAAAAACTCCCAAATCTCTGAAAATCCGTCCTAGGATGCGAGCAACAGTTGTTTTCCCTGTTCCAGGAGCTCCAAGAAAAGCCATATGATGAGAGACTTCCGATTCTTTTAGCCCGCGAGAAGACCGTTCCTTATTTACGTCTATAAGACTAATTAGATCGTTTATCTGTTGTTTAACACTTTCAAGACCAATAAGTTCTCTTAATTCTTGTAAGGCATCCATTTAGATCGAATTTACAGTAGATATAATTAGTTTTTACAATTTTCTAAAACAAATATACAATTTCTAGTGGTTTATTAGTTCAGTACTTTATGAAGGTGTTTTTAAGCTAAAATGCAATATATGATCAGTATGAGCTAAATTCCAGATAAGAAAAAATCAAATGAAATTTATTTAGACCAATATTGTAATGCATCTATTGCTTTGTGCCAACCTTTAATTCCTTTTTCAAAATTTTCTCTTTCTTTAGATGGAGTAAAATAAACATCAGTTTGCCATATTTCTTGGATTTCTTCAAGGTTTTTCCAAAAACCAATTGCTAAACCTGCTAAAAAAGCAGCACCCATAACTGTTGTTTCAATTACTTTAGGACGAACTGTAATTGTATTTAAAACATCGGATTGAAATTGCATTAAAAGATTATTAACAACAGCACCTCCATCAACTCTCAGTTCTTTAACAGATATGCCACAGTCTGCTTCCATAGCTTTTAATACATCCACAGTTTGATAAGCTATAGATTCTAAGGCTGCTCGGGCAATGTGGGCGTCGGTGCTTCTTCTTGTGAGCCCAAAAATTGTTCCTTGTGCATATTGATTCCAGTGAGGTGCTCCTAATCCGACAAATGCGGGAACAAAATAAACGCCATCAGAATTATTAACAGAACTAGCTAATTTCTCTATATCAGCAGAAGTTTTTATGATTTTCAAGCTATCACGAAGCCATTGAACTACAGCTCCTCCAAAAAAAATACTTCCTTCAAAAGCATATTGAGTTCGACCATTTATTTTCCAAGCAACAGTGGTAAGTAATTGATTTTTTGAGATTAAAGGTTTCTCACCAATATTCATCAACATAAAACAACCAGTTCCATATGTATTCTTTACCATACCAGGTTTGGTACACATTTGACCAAATAAAGCAGCTTGTTGATCGCCAGCTATTCCGGCAATTGGAATTTTACTCGCAAATAAGGTTGTAGTCGTATATCCATAAATTTCGCTCGATTGTTTTATTTCAGGTAACATGCTTTTGGGGATAGTAAACAGCTCCAGCAATTCATCATCCCAATCCATAGTATTAATGTTAAAAAGAAGCGTTCTTGAAGCATTTGTAACATCTGTTATATGTAGTTCACTCTTAGTTAAATTCCATACCAACCAAGTGTCAATAGTCCCAAGAACAAGTTCACCAGCTTTAGCTCTTTTCCGCACTCCTCTAACATTATCCAATATCCATTTTATCTTGGTGGCTGAAAAATAGGAATCTATAACCAAACCTGTTTTCTCCCTGATTAAATCGGACTTGCCTTGTTTTTTTAATTCATCACAATAATCTGCTGTTCTTTTATCTTGCCAAACTATAGCATTATAAACAGGGTATCCTGTTTTTCTGTCCCAAACTACAACGGTTTCGCGTTGATTGGTTATTCCAATAGCTTCAATATTAGCTGCACTTAATCCTTTTTTTACTGTAGCTTCGGCAAGTATACCTGCTTGAGTTGACCAAATTTCAAGTGGATCATGTTCAACCCAACCAGGCTTTGGAAAATATTGTGTGAACTCTTTTTGTGATACAGATACAATTCTCCCTTTTTTATTGAAAATAACAGCTCGAGAACTTGTAGTACCTTGATCGAGAGCGAGTATATATTTTTCCATTAAATGTAATTTAAGTAAATACAGATTGGTAAATATAATAAAAAAGTAGTTTTATGATAAGCAGAATCTGAGAAGAGAACTGTTATTTTATAATTTCAATTTCTTGTGCGTGAAGGGTTTGTTGGTTTGGTCTTGATATTTTGTTTTAATAAATGCCCGCCGTTATCTCATAGGGTATTGATGTATTTATAGTATTAAAATAAACTGGCCTTTCATTTTCCGTGTAATCATTCTTTTTAATGGTTTTTACTATTAGCCTTATTTGAAGATTTTATTTATTTCCGGTTAATAGAAAAACGGGATATTTACCATAAGGTTTCTCTACCAGGCCAACAGTTTGTATTTTTACATTTTTAAAGCCTGCTCTTTTAGCTAAATTTACAAATTCTTCTCTGTCGAAACCAAAATGGAATATGCCGGTATCTTCATTATGAAATGAGCCATCTTCTTTATCTAAGTCTGATAGGGCAATTGTTCCGCCAGAATTTAACATCCCGTAAAATTTATTGAACAATGCTAAAGTGTCCTTAACATGATGTATGGTCATTGATGAAATAATACCATCGAATTTTTGATATAAATTGTCTTTTGATAAATCAAGTTCAATAATATCTAGCTTGCAATCTATCGTATTTCTCTTGCTTTCAAGAGTTTCATTCATCGATTTTGAAATATCTATTGCAGTAATTTTACCGATATGTGGAGCAATTTTCGACAATAACAAGCCTGTGCCGGAACCAAAATCCATAATACTCATATCTTTTGAATAGGCTACTTTTTTTAGTATCAGGTTGGCAATATTTGTAACATTATCAACACGTGCCTGTTCTTTGTCGTAGTCTTTTGCTTTTTTATCAAAAAAGTCCTTTTTGTTTGATTTCATTTCGTGTTTTATGTTCATCAAAAGTAATATTTTTAATTAATTCGTCTGTTTCAAATAGGCACAAGAAGTTTCAAAAACAGGTTTTGAGAAATTTTCATCATCAGGAATCGTAATTTTATTAATTTAGTGGCAATTAAAAGCACAAATAATATCAACCTAAAATTCAGATCTATGAAATTAATAAACACAATTAAAGCCATATTCGTCATAAGTATTTTATTCTTTGCGGTTTATGGCCAAGCACAAAAAAAACCGGTTATCAAAGGCGAAAATCGTCTCGAAATGTTTAAAAAACATCAAGAGCTTAAAAGTGATACTGCATTTACCAATTTGCATTGGCAATATGTTGGCCCTACCAATATTAGTGGGCGTTGTACTGATGTGGAAGGAATTTCTCCTCGCGGAGATAATTATACAATTTGGGTCGGTTCTGCCACAGGTGGAGTATGGAAATCTGTGAATGAGGGAGTTACTTTTGAATCAGTATTTGATGAAATGCCGACAGCCTCAATTGGAGATATTGCTATAGATCCAAATAATCCAGAGGTAGTCTGGGTAGGAACAGGCGAAGCAAATATTTTCCGTAGTTCTATTGCCGGTAGTGGTGTCTATAAAACTACAGATGGTGGAAAAACTTGGTCGTTTATGGGTTTAGAGAATACGCATACAATTGGACGTGTTGTGGTAGATTACTCTAATTCTGATATTGTTTATGTTGCAGCAACAGGTCACGAATGGACTTCAAATAAAGATAGGGGTCTATTTAAAACTGAAGATGGTGGTAAATCCTGGAAGAAAATCCTTTACATAAACGAAAAAACTGGTATTAGTGATTTTGTAATGCATCCTGAAAATCCAAATATAATTTATGCAACTTCTTGGGAGCGTATGCGATTAAAATGGGGTGATCCAAGAACAAATGAAGATGCTAAGCATTGCGGTGTTTGGAAATCAATTGATGGTGGAAATAATTGGAAAGAGATAAATAATGGATTGCCAGCACCAAATATGAGAGGAAGAATTGGCATTGATTTGTGCAAAGCTGAACCAAATATAATCTATCTTTTACTAGACAATTATGAAATTGGAAAAATTGCAGAAAAAGGTGATTTAGATGCCTATGGTCGACAAAAAAAATCTGATATTAAAGGTGCAACAGTGTATCGTAGCAACAATTCAGGTGAGTCGTGGGAGAAAGTAAGTGGACTAGATGAAGATTCGAAAAAGTATATGATGCGCCATTCTGGAACTTATGGATGGGTATTTGGGCAAATTAGGGTTGATCCAAAAAATCCAAACATTGTTTGGTCAATGGGATTAGCATTAAACAAGTCTATTGATGGAGGAAAAACATTTAAAGCCGTAAGAGGTATGCATGGCGATCATCATGGATTATGGATAGATCCAAATAATACAGATTACATACTTAATGTTCAAGACGGAGGGTTGTCTATTTCCTATGATAAAGGAGAAAATTGGCGCATTCCAATTGAGGAGCTTCCTTTGGCACAGTTTTATAATATTTCATACGATTTTTCTGAACCTTTTAAAATTGTAGGTTCTATTCAAGATCATCATAGTTTTATAGGTGAGGTTGATATGTCGAGAGGAAGAGACAAAGTGCAAGCAGTTAAATTTAAGCCTACAGTAGGAGCGGAGGGATGCTCTCATGCCATTGATTCGCGAAATAATAATACAATTTATGGAAGTATCTTTTATGGAAATTTAGCAAAAAGTAATATTGATAATTTTAATTGGGGAAGCTTAGATATGCTTTTACCTAAACCTTTTCCTGATGAAGCAAATATGCGCGGACAATGGGTTTCGCCAACCTTGCTATCTACTCATAATCAGGATATTATTTACCATTGCATGCAATATGTAATGAAATCTAATGATCAGGGGAGTACTTGGGAGCAAATTAGTCCCGACTTGACTTATAATAATCCTGATAAATTTGGCGATATCAGTCATCAAACTATTTCAGCTTTTGATGAGTCGCCATTACGTTTTGGTTTGCTTTATGCTGGAACAGATGATGGTCGTTTTTGGCGTACAAAAGATGGTGGCAAACATTGGGAAGAATTAAGCAGCAAAGAAATTCCAAAGCGTTGGGTGTCTCGATTGGTCGCTTCTAAATATGAGATGGGAACAGTTTATATGACTCAAACCGGACGAAGAGATGATGATTTTCAGGTATATGTGTGGAGATCAAAAGATTTTGGTGATACTTGGGAAGATATTTCAGGAAATATTCCACTTGGTCCTGTAAATGTTATTCGTGAAGATCCGGTAGATGAAAATATACTATATGTAGGAAGCGATTTGGGCGTTTATATTTCAAAAGACAAAGGCAAAACATATTCTATTTTGGGTGATTTGCCTTTTGCTTATGTGCATGATTTAAAAGTGCATCCCCGCGACAATATGATTATAATTGCCACACATGGTAGAGGTATGTGGGTGCTGGATGCCAACACAATAAACAATAAGAATAATAAAAGGCATAATAATTCTCCAGAACCAAAAGAAGATAGATAAAACGTAATTTGATAATAAAGGCTTAGTATCAATAATATTTGGTGCTAAGCTTTTTTTATGCGAAATATTAAAATATGATAAGAAGCACCAAATTTATTCCGAATGGCAATCTGGAATACAGAATTTGCACCCATCAACAATTTCATATTTTTGTTGAGCTTTTATGATAGCATCCTGACAATCAGAAAAATAGCCTAAATATTCACGATTATTTGCATCCGGCAATTGAGCACAATTATTAATGTGAACTTCGTTCTCTCCGGTACTCTGTGCAGTCTTATTAACATAAAAATAATTCATAATGAACTCTTTTATTGTTTGAGGGTACAAGATAAGAAAAATAAATCGCAATCAAGTTAGAACAAGAAAAAGATCAATGAATAGTAATTTCAAATGGTGAGAATATTAGAAGTATTATTAACCTGCTCCCGCGCGTTTCTAACGCGTGGCAATATAATCTAATACCAATTTAACTTGGTAATGCCGTATATTATTTGTATATTTGAGCATGAAAAAACCACAAGAATTATCAATAAAAGAAAGCCTTTCGGAATTAAAGAAACTTCGTTTAAGCCAACCTAGTTTATACAAACGAAAACGCGTTGACTGTTTAATTTACATTAAAAACGGTAAATTTAATACTCGTAAAGAATTAGCCAATTATTTAGGAGTACATATAAGGACTCAGGAACGCTGGATAACAAAGTATAAATCCCGAGGAATCTTATTTATGCTTCAAGATGAGCCAAAAAACACAAGTTCCAAAATCATAACTCAGGAAATACATCAGGGATTAGAGGCTCGAGTCCAGAGTTCTGAATCTCCGTTTTTAGGATATTGGGATGCTCAGGATTGGGTTAATCAGCAATATGGTGTTTATATTAAATATCATTGGTTAAGAAAATACCTGATACAACATTTTAAGACTAAACTGAAGTCCCCAAGAAAGTCTCATTATAAAAAAGATGAACAGGCTATTGAAGCCTTTTTAAAAACTCCCTAATGTACTGGATAACATTAGAATAAGTCTAAATAAAAATAAGTATTCAGACGTAAACCTATATTTTCAGGATGAGTCTAGATTTGGTTTAATGACACATACAGGCAGGTGTTTAACCGCTTCGGGAATAAAGCCAATAGTAAAATATCAACACAGATTTTCATCAACCTACTTATATGGGAGTTACTCTCCAATTAATGGAGACAGTTTTGTGTGGGAGATTAATGGGGTAGTCACTGTCATTTTTGAATCCTATTTAAAACACTTTTCAAAATATAAACCCAAAGAATTCAAAATAGTTGTCATTGATAATGCAGGATTTCATTCAACTAAAAACATTGAAATACCGGAAAATATTTTCTTATTAAGAATTCCTCCATATTCTCCTGAGCTGAATCCCAGCGAACAAGTTTGGCAGTTTATAAAAAACAGGTATAAAAATCAAAAGTTCGAAAATATGGACAAACTACGAATCTGGCTGCACAAAACTGTTTGCAATATATCAAGCGATCAGATTAAATCAATAACAGGAAACCATCATTATTTAGATGCATTTAATGCGGCGTTTAGCAGTTAAATTGGTATAACTCTATTTATACGTTATCAGCCGACTTGGTTCAATTACAATATCCAAATAAGCATCTAAATCCGCATAATTTCTGGCTGAGCTAAACAAATATTCTTCTAGACAGATCCAAGCAAAGCGTTGCAGATACGTCAATTGACGGTGAGCTCAGCGAAGCTAAACGCGCTGGAGCGGGGTATTGTTAGTTTTATCGACTTCCCGCCAATGGAATTGGTGTGAAATAAAAAAAGTTAAATATTTGTTAATACTCAAAATAATTATTATTTTTGATAAATATACTTAGATATGGTTCATATCTATAAAATTTATTTACCCACTAAAAATTAATAATTATGAAAACAAATTTTAAATTACTCCTATTTTTTATAGGAATTTTCTCAATTAACCTTCTAACGTCTTGTAATAAAGAAATCGGAACTAACGATGCACCAGACGTAAATATTGTTACATATGATGACGCGCTTAAAGTTGCGCAAAAACACACTTCAGACGATCAATTAAATCTTAAAGTATCAAATGAAATTAAGTCGTCACGCAAAGTTAATGATGTCAATGGGATAATTGCATGTTACATATTTAACTTTGAGCAAGGTTTTTCTATCATTTCAGGCGACAAAAGATTAGCTCCAATTTTAGCCTATTCTTTTGATAATGAATTTCCTTTGTCTGCGGATTCATACCCTAGAGGAGTTCAAAATTGGTTGAATAGAATAAAAGAAGAAATTGAATTGATAAGGAAATTAAATAATGAACAAAGTTTAATTGCTGAAAAACTATGGAAAAAGTATTTGTCTGAAAATGATGGTGTAAATTTTAAGTATGAACCACTACCTCCCCCTTGTGAAGATATTCATACAAATAGAGGACCATTTTTATCCACTGAATGGGGGCAGAGTGTAGGTTTTAATGATGAACTTGAAGATATGGGATGCAGTGCTGATCTATATGGCCAGCCTAAGGCAGGGTGTGCAGCAGTTGTAATGGGACAAATAATGAGATATTTTGAGCTCCCAAGCACTTATTCATGGAGTTCAATGCATAATACAATCGGAAATTATTATAGTGCTGATTTATTAAAAGATATCGGTGTTGGAGTTGTGATGGAATATGGTTGTGATATATCTACAACCACAACTAGCAAAATGATTTATTCATTTGAAAATGACTTTGACTACCCTATAGATGTAATGAGTTATACGGGTAGTGGATCAGACCTATCAGAAGTGCTCTCTTCCCTATATGATGAAAGGCCAGTAATATTTCTTGGTAATAATTACGGAGATGTTAATCAGGGACATGCATGGATATGTGATGGATTTCAGCAATCTTTTTTTTGCGAATCACTTAATACTTTAGTAATTCTCCATATGAATTGGGGCTGGTATGGAAATTATGATGGGTATTATACAAGTCACGGATTTACTCCTTCAACATATAATTTTAATTATGATAATTCAGTATTATTTATTGACTTTTAAAAAACAAATATAGCAATGAAAAAGATCATCATTTTATTCTTAACAATTTTTATTTACTCTTCTTGTGAAAAACCAGAAGCAGGATTTGCTCTTAGTGGTCCTCCTTTGGTTGATATAGCTTTTTGTAACCAAGAGGGTCTTGATTTATTAGATCCTAATAATGCACTAAGCTTTAAAGAAAGTGAAATTGATATTTATACCATTATTGATGGAGAGAAAACTCAAGTTTATGAGGCCAACCTAGATTATCCAGAGCATTTTTATGTTTATTATCATGATGATATTGGAAAATATTTTCTACGTATTTTTTCTGTTGGAGATATCATAGATGGAATTTCAACTACCTATATTAATTTTGGAGACGGAACGGAAGATCGTATTGATTTTGCGATTGCAGGATCTTCAGTCATAAAAGTATGGTATAACGAAGTTTTAATGTGGGATGTTTCCAATGCAATGGCGGAAAGAATAGAAATTATTAAATAATCAATTTTAGTTGTTATTAAGACCATCCTAAATCTTTGATTTCGGATGGTCTTTTTTATTGTCCATATGTATAGATGTATGACAAAAACGACAATAACGTCATTAACGATACCTTAACCGAAATTAAGCCTGCTCCCGCGCGTTTCTAACGCATGGCAATATAATCTAACTCTATTTATACGTTATCAGCCGACCTGATTCAATTACAATATCCAAATAAGCATCTAAATCCGCATAATTTCTTGCTGAGCTAAACAAATATTCTTCTAGACTGCTCCGAACAACGCGTTGCAACCAATCCGTCATTTGACGGTGAGCTCAACGAAGCTAAACGCACTGGAGCGGTGTACATTAAAATTGATAATTATTAGTGGAGTTTCGATGCTCTGAATTTCGTAAACAATTGCACAAAAACTGCTAATAAAATAATTTCCCCAATCGAGAAAAGATACCAATTGTAATAAGTTGGAACGTATTGTGAAATTATCTGCCAAAAGCGTTCATCGCTTGATAAATTCCAAAAATTTGAAAGAAAATCATTCTTGATAATAAGATTAAGATAATCTTCTATAAAAGAATAAAAAATCAGAAAGGAACCAAAAAATAAAAGAGCCCAATGGTACAGTTTTATTTTAATTGTTATGCCATTTCCCTGAATAAAAATACCCCAAACGGCAAAAAATATCATAGTGAGCGAACATATTAGAGGAGCGAGTACAGGGCCTATCCATGGTACCGGGATTAGAAATAAAATATCCCAAGTTAAAAATGATGGAGGCCAGTTTAAGAATAATTTTAATGCGACATAATAAAAAATATCCCAGATGGCAAAAGCATAGAGAAAATAGAAAAAACGTTGTAGATTATTCTTGCCGGCAATAATCCCGATGACGGCCAGCATGATAATGGTGGCTAATTCCCGTATCCATTCAATCAAAATCAATTGAGGTGACAATAAGCTCAATGGAAAATCAAATCCAAGGGGATAATGGAGCTGACGCATATAAACAACCACAATGGCCTCAAGGAATCCCATGGCAATGCTAAACATGGCCAAGAAGAAAAATATTCGATAAATTTTTGCGAAAGGCTTTTTCATTGCTTTGATTATTGTCCGTTTTTAAAAAGTACTTTTCTTTACTGTTAAAGAGCTAAATTAAGAATATTACAGACGATATGAGCTTGATAATCAATTTTATTTGCTGTTTTTCTTGTTCTTGCTCCCTCGCGTTTCTAACGCGTGGCAATATAATTCAACACTATTTATATGTTATCAGCCGACTTGATTCAACTACAATATCCAAATAAGCATCTAAATCCGAATAATTTTTAGCTGAGCTAATCAAATATTCTTCCGCATGTTCAACAATTAAACCCAATCCCGATAGCTATTGAACTGCTATTGCATATGAGCCTTTATTGCATTGGCATTTAATTATTTATCTTAACAAATTCTCTAAAATTAACTCTGTCAACTATAAATCCATTAGCATTATATTTATCGATAAATTTTTGAGGGAATTTTGTCTTTTTATTTTTCCATTTAAACTCAAATGCAGAGATGTCTCCGTCTTTTTCTTCAACAAAATCAATTTCCTGTTGTTGCTGAGTTCTCCAAAAATACATTTTCGCAAATGTGTCTTTGTATATATTTTGTTTTCGTCTTTCAGAAACAAGAAAATTTTCCCATAAAGCTCCTTTGTCAAGCCTGAGATTTAATGATTTAAAATCGCCAATAATCATATTTCTGATACCATTATCAAAAAAATAAATTTTACGACTTTGTTTAATTTCATTTCTTAAATTTCGGCTAAAGCTATTGAGACGAAAAACAATGTATCCTTTTTCTAAGATGTCAATGTATTTTTGTATTGTAATTTTATTAACTCCAATGAGTTGAGATAATTCATTGTAATTAACCTCGCTTCCCATTTGAATAGATAAGGCTTGCAATAGTTGTTCAAGAATTTCAGGTTTTCTTATGTCTGAAAATGCTAAAATATCTCTATACAGATAGCTACTTACGAGGTTTTTTAAAGTTTCACGCTCTTTACCTTGATTATTAATCACTTCTGGATAAAATCCATACAACAATCGATTTTCAATTTGTTGCTCTGATTTGATAAACCCAATTTTATTCTCATATTCTTCCCAAGAGATAGGAAACAACTCATATTCCCATTTTCTGCCTGTTAACGGTTCATTAAGTTTATTTCCTAAATCAAAAGACGAAGAACCACTAACAAATAATTGAACATCTTTGAATTGGTCAGTAATTATTTTTAAGGTTAATCCAATTCCTGAAATTCTTTGTGCTTCATCGAGAAAAACATATTTATAATCTCCTAGAAATGTCCTGATTTGCTCTGTTGTCGGATTTTGGAGAAGACTTTTTGTTGAAGGATCATCTGCATCTAGAAATAGATATTCTTTATTTTTTAAAATTTCTTTTAAAAGTGTTGTTTTTCCTACTTGTCGGGCTCCAACCACAATAATAGATTTTCCACTATTGAATTTTTCTTTTATGGTATTTTCAATTTTTCTTGCAAACATTTTTTGTTTTCAAAGGTAGTTATTAATATTATAATGACCAAATAATATAATAATAAGTCATTATAATGCCGATATTATGTCATTTTAATGCTTGTATACAGCGTCAGGCTATGTGCAGTAGGAAGTCGAAGATGATTGTTTTTCGGTCGGCAATACTAGCTCCCGCGCGTTTCTAACGCGTGGCAATATAATCTAACTCTATTTATACGTTATCAGCCGACTTGATTCAATTACAATATCCAAATAAGTATCTAACTCCGCATAATTTCTAGCTGAGCTAAACAAATATTCTAATAGTCAGCTCCTAACAACGCGTTGCAACCGATACGTCATTTGACGATGAGCTCAGCGAAGCTAAACGCGCTGGAGCAGGTTAATATATAAGTAACCTGTCTGTCAATCTACGGAAAATTATGGTTGGTGGGGTTTAAATAGGAGAAATCAGACAAAAAGAAAAGGCTTTGAAATTAATCAAAGCCTTTTAATTAGAGGTTCCGAGCGGATTCGAACCGCTGTGGGAGCTTTTGCAGAGCCCAGCCTAACCGCTCGGCCACGGAACCATATGTATTACGGGCTGCAAATATACGGATTTTTAAAATCATTGAAATTATTAAAGTCGAAAAATTTGTAATATAATTTTATACGAAATAAATTCTTTGATTTTTCCTTTATCTTTGGCTAAATAAAAACATTTTTACTTATGAAAAAGTTTATATTCTTAAGTTTAGCATTATTTATTAGCTTTTCTTTAATTGCTCAAAATCAATCTGATAAAGAAGCAATTAAGCAAGTAATTCAATCGGGTTATGTTGATGGATTATTAAATTATGGAAATACAGAGCCAACACACAAAAGCTTCCACCCCGATTTTTATATTAGTGGTTTAAAGGATAATCAATTGACCAAATATCCTTTAAAAGAGTGGATTCCGCGTGTGGACAAGGCGCGTACCGAAGGGAAAACACCTGACATGAAATTCCATGTGAAATTCCCTATTATTGAAATTACTGAAAAAGCTGCAATGGTTCAAATGGATATTTTTGATAAAGCTACTGATAAACAAATTTTTACTGATTATTTGCTATTGTATAAATTTGATGAAGGATGGAAGATAGTCCAGAAAATTTACCATCGTTTTCCATAAAAAAAGGCTGACTCTCAATTAAGAAAATCAACCTTTAAATTTTTGGCTATTCTATAAGCGGGATTCTGTATTCCGCAGAGCGGAACCTCTATCATTTATCTGGGCTGCAAATCACTCTGCAGCTCTAGCGACCTACCCTCCGAGATTGGCCGGACCGACCTTCCTTTTTGACGAACAAAAAATTCTCGGTTTATTTGGTCTTTCAACCCATAAGGTTTACCCCCAGCTTTATTCACATAAAACAGGCGTGGGCTCTTACTCCACGATTTCACCCTTACCGTACTGTTCGAAAACAGTCTTAGGCGGTATACTTTCTGTTGCACTTGCTGTTATCCCG
>JAQIBR010000238.1 GCA_027858955.1 Bacteroidales bacterium | reverse complement strand
CGCAAAAATTGACGGCGGAAGGCATAAATCCTAAAGTCCCCTGGCTTTATAATTTTAAACTCGATTTTAGGTTTAAATAAAGTTTTACTAAAATGAATACATGGTAAAAAATCGCTGAAGGTTCGGGATAAATTCAAAATTTGCTATGCGGCATTTTGAACTACAATTGGTATTACTTATGACCACTTTTTGTGCTTAGAACTTGATATTCTTCCGATGCTTTTTTACATCTTTAATCATTTTTCCAAGGTCTTTATCCTTTTTCTTTCGTTCTTGCGTATCAGACTCAAAGTGCATATTTTCTTTTTCCATTTTACGGAAGTTGGTATACGCACCTTTATCAATTTCTCCGTTTTCAACAGCATCTAAGATTGCACATCCTTTTTCATGAACATGAGTGCAGTCTTTGAATCTACAATGTTTAGCGTATTCAATAATGGATTCAAATGTGATCTCTAATCCAACTGAGGCATCAGTAATTCCCACTTCTCGCATTCCAGGATTGTCGATAAATATTCCACCATTATCAAGTACGATAAGCTCACGATGACTAGTGGTATGTTTTCCTTTATTGACAGCATCACTTATCTCTCCTGTTTTCATCTCTTCTTTACCTGCAAGTCCATTAAGTAGTGTTGATTTTCCAACACCTGATGAACCAAGCAAACAATAAGTTTTACCTACCTCAATAATTTCGTCTAACTGCTTGTAGCCAATTGACTCACTACTAACTTTAACGATTGGTACACCTTGGATACGCTCATTAATTTGATTAATAATTAAATCTAAATCAGATGCATTAATTAAATCTATTTTGCTGAGTACAATCACAGGTTTAACATCAGAAGCATTACAAATGGTTAGATACCGTTCTAATCTATTCAAATTAAAATCTCTATTAACTGCCTGAACAATTAGTCCATAATCAATATTTGTAGCAATAATTTGAATCTGTCCTGTTTTGCCCACGGCTTTTCTTTCAATAATGGATTGCCTTGGTAGAATCGCATGAATAATTGCTTTGTCTTCATCGTATTCCATAAAAGCTACCCAATCGCCTACTGCCGGGAAATCATATCTACTTTCTGCTGTGAATCTTAAATTGCCTATGAGTTCGGCATCAAACTCCTGAGCTTGAGTTTTCACAACATAGCGCTCTTTATGTTCTAATATAACGCGACCAATCTCGAATGTATCTAATCCTTGTTCATTTCGATAATGCTCTAATTTATTGCTATAACCTAAGTCTTGATATGTCATCTTATAATTTTAATTATTGGTAAAACTGATATCAAATATGATATTAGAACAGAAGAAGCCTGATTTTTCAATTACTTTTCTTGAAGCGATATTATCCAATGTAGTTGAACAAATAGGCTTTCTGTTAGCTTTTAATACTCTGTTTACCTGTAATTGCATTACTTGTGTGGCAATGCCTTTTCCTTGAAAATTACTGTTTACGATAATTCCTAAATCTGCAATTTCAGGTTGCGAATCGCTCATTCTACATTCGCTAGTTGCAATAATTACATCTGATTCTTTAAGCATATATATTTCCTTTCTTGAAACAAGATTTTCCGTATATCCAAATGTATCGTCCATACCTACTTGGTCCTTTAAGAATACTTTAATAGAAGGAATATCATTTGTTGTTACTAATTCTAAGTTTAATTTTGACTCAATATCTCTTGGAGTATTTGCATGCTCATAACAAAACGTGTTTGTCTTATTTCCTTTTGATAATGACAAGCAAGTGTTAAACGAAATTGGTTCATTTGAACTCAAACTTGCCGAAGTAATTAATTTTGATTCGATTAATGCTGTAATAACATTCTCCATTTTTGAATTATACTCCTCTAATAGGAATATTTGCACCAAACAATTATCGTCATTTATACAACAATATCCCATTATATTCTCATCATTTTCAATGAAATAATGTTGAGATGAGCCAATGTACAGCAGTTCCCACATTGCGTCAATAGGAGCGGTCAACTTTTTATATAGTTGTGACCTTAAACCATTGATTGTATCTGTAATATTTGTTTTAATAAATTTCATTGTTACCCTTTTTCCATTCCATTAAAAATTCAATTTCATTTGTGCTTTCCTCTGTATTTTTAGAAAGAATTTTAAAGCCCTGTTTTGTATAAAACTGAACGCTATTGGAATTTTTCTTAAATACTTTAAGTTGAATTGTTTCTCTTTTATCTTTGATATAATATAAAAGCTTTTTACCTATACCAAGTCCTTGCATATTCGTTTGAACAAAAATTGCAGCAAGGTAGCTCTCCATCATCGAAACAAAACCGACAATTGCACCTTCATCAATTGCTAAATATGTTTCAGAATTTGGCAAATATTGCGTAGCCATAGCTTCCTTATTTTTATTCCAATACTCTGGTGAAATAAAGTTATGAGCCTGCACCGATACTTCGTACCAAAGTTCAACAACTGTTGTAATATCTATGCTCTCTAATTTTCTAATTTCCATTATTAATGTATTTTTTCATAATATGTTCTTTAATTTGTTTTAAAGGGAAATCGTCATATATCCCTAAATAATTAAGTGCTATTCCATCCAGTTCTGCAATAAATATATGACTTTTTATTAGAGAATTCTTAGCATCTAGTTTATCAAAGATGCTTTTTGTTGCTTCTAATATAAAAGATGATCTCTCTTTTATTAAGTCATTTAAAACTTCTCTCGTTTTTGGGTGAACCATCATATTTAAGTTAAACTGAAAGAATAGTTTATCTGCTTCCAGTTGCGAAAAGAATGATTCTAATAGTTCTAATAATCGCTCTTGAGGCGTTTGATTTACTTTGTCAGTTTTATTTATCTCAACAATTAATTTAGTAGTTTTCATAAATATTTCCCTCAGTAAGCTGTTTTTTGACTTAAAGTGATGGGAAATTAGTCCTTTAGAAACATTAGCTGTTTCGCATACCGCCGAAAGCGGCGTATTTTCAAATCCTCTTTCGGAGAATAATTTGGTAGCTATTTCAATCAGTCGTTCTCTCTTATCCATAAAAATAAATTCCTTTCTCAATAAATTGACCGTACGTGCAGTCGGCGCAAAAATATGAATAAATTTTCAATCTGCAAGAAACAGAATTTATTTGTGAAAGATTTTAGAAATACAGTAGATCCTATTGTATTATGCACATCGGTGAGTGATCGAGTAGGCAAAGGGAGTTTCACCCTAAGCCTCTCACAGAACCGTATCCCGTATGGCGGGACAGGCTGTGATAGTCTCCCATCATACGGCTCTTGTTATACAAAAATACCTAAGTACATGACAAAAATTTGCAGCATTCGGTGAATTTTTCTAAATTATTGGAAAACAGCACATTTGCAAGATAAGTTAATCCATATTTGAATAGACTCTTGGCTCTTCGCCCTTGTTTTTTGATTTTAAAGGGGACAATAGAATCTAGATAAACTCCTATTTTGTAGGCCCAGACAAAATCAGTTTCTCGTGGCTAATGTTGTCAAAGAAACCTTTGATGTCTAAATCGATTACCCAGTCGCTTTTCCGTGTGTTTTCCCTTACCTTTTCCAATGCTTGATGGGCATTTCTATTGGGTCGGTATCCATAGGAATTAGAGCTGAATATTGATTCTAATCTAGGCTCTATGTACATCTTGATTGCCTGCTGTGCCACCCTGTCGCTTATGGTAGGTATTCCCAATTTCCTGACTTTTCCGTCTTTCTTGGGTATTTCTACTTCTTTAACTGGGGGCGGAAAATAACTCCCTGATGCCATACGATTCCAAAGTTTATACAGGTGTTTTCTTCTGTTCGCATTGTATTCTTCCATACTCACAGCATC
>JAQIBR010000236.1 GCA_027858955.1 Bacteroidales bacterium | reverse complement strand
AGTGATAATTCTCCGTTAGCATGTACATCGTCTAAAACAACAAAGTTGTTGAATTGATTTACCAGGACTTGAGTACGCTCATTAAAACGTTCAGTATCTTCTTCTGTCCACCAATTGTTTAGGTTTCCGTCCTTGTCGTATAAGCTACCTTTATCATCGAAACCGTGTGTCATTTCGTGACCGATAACTACACCAATAGCGCCATAATTTACAGCATCGTCGCCATCCATAAAGAAGAAAGGAGGTTGTAGAATACCGGCAGGGAAAACGATTTCGTTTATAGAAGGATTATAATAGGCATTCACCATTTGTGGTGGCATTCCCCATTCTGTTTTATCGACAGGCTTATTGATTTTGTTCATATTATAGGCCCTTTCGAATTTGCTCGTACGTAATACATTCATCACATAAGCATCTTTTTCGATTTTCAATTCAGTATAATCTCTCCATTTGTCGGGATAACCAATCTTAACCGTGATAGCATCGAGTTTTGCTAAAGCCTCTTCTTTAGTAACATCGCTCATCCATTCTAAAGCTTTAATGCGTACGCCTAAAGCATAACGTAGATTGTCAACCAAAGCAATCATTCTTTGTTTAGCTGCTTCGGGGAAGTATTTCTGAACGTAAATCTGTCCGATAGCTTCGCTTAAAGAGCCATCAACAGTTCCTTGTACTCGTTTCCAACGCGGACGAAGTTCCGGAGTTCCGCGTAATGTCTTTCCAAGGAAAGCAAAGTTTTCATTTACTACATTATCGCTCAAATAAGGTGCTGCTTCGTGAATTAAATGCCAGCGGAAATAGGTTTTCCAATCTTCTAAAGCGAAATCGTTAAGCATGTTGTTCATTTCGGTGTAGAAAGCAGGTTGCCCTACGATGATAATACCAGGATCGCCTAAACCGGCTTTTTCAAAATACGAACTCCAATCGTAGGCAGGAGCCATTTCAGTAAGGCCGCTTAAATCGGTTTTATTGTAATAATTTGATGGTGTGCGCATATCCAGGCGAGTCATAGAAACTTTTGCTAAACGTGTTTCCATTTCCATTACTTTCTCTGCATTTCCTTGAGCTGATGTTTCCTCGTCGGCTAAGAGAATAAACATATTCTTGACGTGAGCCACATAAGCTGTACGGATGTCATCTGCTCTTTCAGAATCGTCGGTATAATAATCGCGATCGGGCATTCCCAATCCACCTTGCCATAGATAAGTCACTACTTGCTCGCTATTTTTGCTATCGGCCATACCAAAAATATTGAAGAGTCCGCCAATACCTTCTTCATGTAAATAGCTAAGATGTGCATTGATATCGGCTTTGCTTTGAAGAGCTTGAATATTTTCAAGTTCAGCTTTTAAGGGACTGATACCATCAGCATTCAATTTAACGCTATCCATACCAATAGCATAGTAGTCGCCGATTTTTTGAGCCACAGAACCGGCTTCATTTTCTTGTGCAGAAAGTTCAGCAAAAATCCCTTTAATTTGGAATTCGTTTCGGTCTGCAAGTGCATCAAAAGAACCGAAACGGCTACGATCGCTTGGAAGAGGATTATTTTTTATCCATCCACCGTTAGCATATTGGTAAAAATTTTCAGCAGGGTTTACAGATAAATCCATATCCTCTGCTTTGATTGGTTTTTCTTTTTGCATAGTTTCATTACAGCTTTGAAGTAATCCCAAAGTCAAAAGACTGCCGAAGGCAAGCACTATCAAACTTTTAAATAACATTTTTATTTCGATTTATTTTTGGTAATCATTTTATTTGTTATAATAGTTTAAATGTCTTATTAAGAGACAATAAGAGAATTATTTTTTTTTCAATTTATATTTGATTTTTGGATACGCAAGTTAGTAATAATTGTATTCTTAAAAATACTCAATTGTTAAAGTCTTGCCAACGCCAAAAATACAGCATGCAAAGCAACGATAATAGAAATATAAATCACCCATCCGTTCTTTTTCAATCCAAAGAAACTAAAGCTTATCGAACTTTCGTGACAAGAAGATAAACAATCGCCACAGAGCGTGCAATTCCATCCAGCGGAGCCACTTTTAACATCCATAGGAGTGAGTGCATCATAGCGACATTCGGTGCTGCAAATATTGCATGCAGTACAAGAATTCTGATCTATTTTTACACGAAGTGGATAAAGCTTTCCTAATAATGTTACCAAACTTCCAGTTGGACAGTAGGTTGTGCAGTGCATCATATAGCCTAGTTTTCTGGAAAAGAAAAGCATAAGAAATACACCAATAATACCAAAGGCAAGCGCCGAAATGAACATAACGCTGACAGAAGCTCCGAAATAATTCATTAAAGCAGCAGCTATAATTACAAAAGCCAATATCAAATATCGAAGAATCAAGGTTTGTTTTCTGCTAAAGGTTTTTCTAGGTCTTTTCATTTTTCGAGCAGCCCAATTGTCCCAAGCCCCTATATAACACAGATGTGAACACCATCCCGGACCAATAATAGCGAGTGTAGAGAGCAGCAATATCGGCATAAAGAAGCCTTCTCCTCGATAGATTGGAGACGCGATAATTAGTGCAGGAATAGGTAAATGCAATTCTCCTGACATTAAAAAATTATCGTTAACGGTGAGCCCTAATATAAACTGACCGAAAAAGATGAAGCTAAAGAAAAGCCAATATTTTATACGAACATTTCCAATATTCCCGGTTTTAGCCATTATTTGACCGAGCCAAACAGAATAAATAGTTAGAGCAGTAATTTCTATCCACCAAGTCCCTGGAAAAAAACGCTCGGCAAGAAACATAGAAGGCTGTACAAAATAATGTACAGGAATTAACAAAAATAGAGGCAGTATAAGCGTGATGAAAAATGCCGTTAGATTGAGATTTTTAATAGATGCTACTAGTCTGTTCATAAGTCCAATTTATTCAGTATAAAGCATTGTTACTTTGTTTCGGAACAAAAACGTTTTATAACATTATAAGCATTCGTAATGCCTAGTTCTCCTGATTTACTTAAATCCGGACAGGCTGCTGCATTATCTTGCAAAATCAATAAAGTAAGTCCGCGATTATAATAAGCCTCGGCTAAATTAGGTTGCAAAATCAAAGCCTGATTATAATCGTTAATTGCTTTCATATATTCCTGAGTTTTACTATACAAATTAGCTCGATTATAGTAAATAAAACCAAGTTTTGGATAAATTTGCATAGCCATATCATAATATTGAATGGCCTTTTTTAAGTTGGGAATTTCAAAAGGATTTACCCGTTTTTTTAAATCTTCAATATTCTCATTAATCAAATTTTCTTGTGAAGAAGTGTCTTGCGAAATCTTTTCCATAGATATAAGATATGCAACATTGGCTAAGTTTAAATAGGCAAAGCCAAAAGTAGGATCGAGTTTGACAGCTTCTAAATAAGATCTTTCTGCACTTGGTAAATTGCCAATTCGCTCGTTTAAAATACCTATATACAAATGATTATAAGGATTGTTGGGTTGATCTTTTAGAGCAGAATTCAAACGCTGAAGGATTTCTTTTGCTTTAGTCGGATGCAAAAGATTAATTTCTTTGGTCAATCCAAATGCTAATTTATATTGTGAAAGATTTGATTCGTTATACTCGGCAATTTCTGGAACAAAATACTGCTTTCTCCGTTCATCAATATAGTCTTCTTCATCTTTAGCAAGCATAGAAATATTAAAGTTCGATTCCAATTCGATATAAACATTTTTAAACTGAATATAACCGTTATCGGCATTGGCATTATTAAAATCGCTTTCAAAAGCAATGAGTTTCGTCAGTTGAAGACTGTCTTTAAACATTTCGGAAATGGAATCGCTTCGATCGAATTTTTCGCGAATGACTTCAGCTTTCAGATAATCGGTATAAGCACCTTTTTTATCGTTTAATTTCTCCTTTAAAGACGATCGATTTAAGTACGCTCTGGCAAAGTCAGGGAAAAGTTCTATGGCCTTATCATAGTCTTTTATAGCTCCTTTTAAGTCACCCATTAAGCTTTTAACATTTGCTTTGTTGTAATAGCCGTATATATTTGTCGGATTGATATTTGTTACCTTTTCATAATCCAATAAGGCACCCAAATAGTTTTTGTCTTCTGTTTTTAAAATAGCGCGATTGTAGTAAGTAAGTGCATTATTGGGATCAAGCTCAAGAACTTTGGCATAATCCTTATATGCGTTTTTTTTATCTTCGAGAGAATAATACGAAATGGCTCGAAAATAATAGAGCAGTGGATCTGCATCATCGAGTTTCATCGACAATTCAAAATCGAAAATTGCTTCTTCGTATTTTTTCATTCCAAATTTTAGAATACCACGCCGCAGATAAGCTGTTTTATTTAAATAATTAAGCTTGATGGCTTTGTTTATTTCTTCCAGAGCTTCGTCCATTTTTTTCAATTCATAGAGTGCCAGCCCTTTATTTAGATAAGCATTTTCGTTCTTAGAATCTAAAATCAGTGCAGTATCAAAATCGACAATCGCACTTTGATAAAGTTTCAATTGAAGTTTTGCTGCACCTCTATTTACATAAATATCAGGATTATTCGGTCCACGATGTATTGCATCTGCATAATCTTTAAGGGCTTCATGGAATTTTTTTTGTTGCTGTTTACATAGCCCACGATAGAGATAGGAATATGAAAAATAAGCGTTAATGGATATGGATTTATTCAAATCAGCGATCGCGCCATTATAATCGCCCAAAGAATATTTTGCAAGGCCTCTATAGAAATAGGGCTCAAATTTATCCGGTGCGGCATTAACGGCAACAGTCAAGTTTTTAATAGATTCGGTATAGTTATCGTTAAATAAATCCGTTCGCCCCATAGCAAGAAAACGCTTAGTATTAACTTGAGTGAATCCGGTTAAATGGAGGTTAATCAGCAAAACGAAAACAAAAAATATCCTGTAGAATGTGCGCTTAGTTATCATAAGATGTCAAAATTAGCCTAAATTTTTATTTAGCAATTGTATTTTAGAGATTTTAACGAAAATTGGTAGCTTTAGTGAAAATGAAATATCTTCGCAAATTAATTTTATGGAAAAAGGAAATATTAAATCGAATCTAATTTTACTTCTTGCTGCCGCGATATGGGGTTTTGCTTTTGTAGCCCAACGCAAGGGTGCTGAATATCTTGGTCCATATGCCTTCAACGCTTTACGATTTAGCATTGGTGCACTTTCGCTTATTCCAATATATGCTCTTACCCGCAACAATAAAACCAACGAACATTTCGAATGGAGAAAAGCGATCAAATCGGGTATCTATTTGGGAATAGTTTTGCTTATTGCTTCCACATTTCAGCAAATAGGAATGAGCTATACAGAGGCCAGTAAAGCAGGTTTTATCACAAGTCTATATGTGATTTTAGTTCCTGTTTTTGGTTTGTTTATTTGCAGAAAAATAACCAAAACATTGTGGTCTGGGGCAATTATTGCAATGTTGGGATTATATCTGCTAAGTGTTCGCGAAGGATTTTCAGTGGAATTAGGAGATAGTTTGTTGTTAGGAAGTGCTGCATTTTTTGCTTTGCATATGTTGATGATTGGAACTTTTGCTCCTAAGCACAATATTTTTTTACTATCCATTTTTCAATTCAGTACTACTGCAATAATTAGCCTGATAGCTGCAATTTATTTTGAAGAGATAGATTGGCCTAGCATTAAACTAGCAATTGTTCCAATAGTTTATGCAGGCCTATTTTCTGTAGGTATAGCTTTTACTTTGCAATCCTATGCTCAGAAAAAAGCGCATCCTGCACATGCCGCGATTATTTTTAGCTTTGAATCTGTTTTCGCCTTAATCGGCGGTTGGTTAATTTTAAACGAAGTAATTGATTTACGTGCAGGTATTGGTGGTTTATTTATGTTGACTGGTATAATAATTTCACAAATCGATTTTAAAAAATTTAGAAAATGAAAAGAACAACTTTATTTCTCTTTTTATTAATAAGTGTCCACTTTGCTTTCGCACAAAATACTACATCTTTTGTAGAACGTTTAAATTCATTGGAAGGAATAGAAATTGAGACCATCGAATCTTTCGATTCTTTGCGTCAAACTTTTAAAATTAGCATTAAACAAGCCTTAGATCATAAGAATCCCAAGGCTGGTGTTTTCTCTCAAAAAATTTACCTTTCTCATTTTGATATCAATCAGCCAGTTGTACTCGTAACTGAAGGTTATCAGGCAAGACGTAATTACTTTTCGGAACCTGCTCGACTATTAAATGCAAATCAGATCATTGTGGAGCATCGCTTTTTTGGTGAGTCGGTACCTGATAGCTTGGATTGGACTAAATTAACTACTTTTCAGGCGGCATCAGATCATCACAGAATAGTGAATCTATTCAAAAAAATATATCCGGGTAAATGGTTAAGTACAGGTATTAGCAAAGGGGGACAAACCACAATTTATTATCGTTATTATTTTCCCGATGATGTTACAGTTTCTTTGCCTTATGTAGCACCATTAAATATTGAACAAGAAGATGCACGTATAAATTTGTTTTTGAGAACAGTTGGTACTCCTGAATGCAGAGCTCAATTGCTTGATATTCAACGTAAACTGTTAATAAAGGAAAAGGATATTTTGCCTTTGCTTGTTAAATACAAAATTGATCAAAAAATTGTTTTTCCACAAAGCGATGGATTGGTCTTTGAATTTGCGGTTTTGGAAGTTCCGTTTACTTTTTGGCAATGGGCACCTTTTAGCTGCGAATCGTTGAAAGAAGTTGAAGATAGCCCGGAAGCCTTATTCCAAAAACTTGTGGATACTGGTATTTTGGATATGTATTCAGTCGAAAGTCAGTCGTATTACCTTCCGTTTTTAGTGCAGGCATATCAGGAAATAGGTTATTACGATTTTGATATCGATTCTTTGAAATCACAATTACAATATGTGAGCAATCCAAGCAATAGTGTATTTTTGCCAGATTCTTTACGTTTGCCCTACCTCAATAATCAAATGGAAAAAGTGCATCATTGGTTGGCTAAAGAGGGGAACAATTTTCTTTATATTTATGGTGAGCAGGATCCGTGGACTTCTACATCACCAAATCCTGATTCAAGAGTGAATGCGCTAAAAATGGTTTTAAAAGGAGGTTTTCACGCAACGCGTTTGAAAGATTTTAAGGAAGAAGAACAGAATAAGGCAATTGATTTAATTAAGGAATGGTTGAATGAAAAAGAATAAAATGATTCTTTGATTGGCTATGTAATACTTAGTGTTACTTTGTGCTGTACTTAGTGTTACTTTGTGGTTAGCTTTTTTTTTACCACAAAGGCACTCAAAGGAAATCACAAAGGCATTCAAAGGAAATTAATTTTAAATATGGAATTTACAGCAAAGTATACCGTTGGAATAGGCGATATAAATTACGGCGGTCATCTTGGAAACGACAAAGCATTGATTATCTTTCACGATGCCCGCATTCGATTTTTAAAACGCAATGATTTGAGCGAATTGAATATTGGCGAGAATAAAGGCATTATTATGGTTGATGCGCAGATAAAATACCTTTATCAAGTTGCTTTGCATGATGAATTATCGATAGAAATTAAAATTGAAATAGAAAACAGCAAAAAATTTGTTGTTCATTATATTGTGAAAAATGCAAAAAATCAGAAAGTGGTAATCAGCGGGAGTACAGGAATGCTTTGTTTCGATTATGCCTATCAAAAAGTTAAACAGCTTCCCGAATCTTTTGTAAATTTATTTGATTCTATTAGATTGGCAACAAATAACAAATTATAAAATATAAAATTTCAATTGATTAAATTTACCTCTAAGAACGCCAAGAAAATACGCTAAGGACGCCAGTGCTAAATTATTGTAATTAAATCATAGCGAACTTTGCGTAATCCTTTGCGCACTTTGCGTTTAAAGTAATCTGAGACCTAGATGATAAACAAATAGACAATTTCGTAAAGACAATATTTATTAAATTAGAAATAGCAAAGGCCAATGTCGAAATATACTTAAAAGATTTTAGCGAACGGTATGCAAATCTTTTAGCAAAACAAGATTCTAATAATTTGCACGCGTTACTTAAAGAAGCAATCCCCGAATTTGATTCAAGTGAAAGTCGAATGGTTGCATCTTTGCATCAGCAGAAAGCCAGAGCCTATGCACTTTTTGCCGAAAACAGCGAAATGGATAGGCACTTTGAAGCAGCAGTTAATTTAGTCGATCAGGCTGAAGCCTGGAAGCTTTACCTCGATTGGGCCAATCTTTATTTAATGCAATTGCGAGTTCCTCAGCTGCAGGAAAACCCACAACTGATTTTTGAAGATGCCTTACGCATAATTATGCGTGTGTCTTTATCTACTTTAAAAAAAGATAGATATGCACTTTGGGCGGTTTCATCTTTTCAAGCTTTTTGTGAGCTGGCTGTTTCTACTGATAAATCACTTCCATCCGTTTATGAAACGCTCGATTTTTCTCCAATTCCCCTCGATTTGATTAATAAAGCTGATAAGATTAAGGAGTTTTATGCTCATTTCTTTAAAAGTATTGCTGTGGCTATTGAGCTTCGTGATGCTGAGTTTTTATTAAAACTCTTAAAAATGATTTCTGTTGATGATGCAACGATATTGGGAGAGGGAACCCTGTTAACGAAATTCCAGCAAACGGTTAGCGATACTATGGATATGCGTACAGAATTTGCGACCGAATTCAATTTCTTTTACTCTTTGGCTCCTGTACTAAAAAGCAATTTACCTAACTTTAGTCTCTTTATCGGCTACCTCGAAAGTCAAAATGTTGGAGGTTTACATTTTTTTTTTACTGCAAGTAAGTATACAATTACTACCTTATCTTTATTTAAAGTGTTAATTTAAAGAACGATTTACAGTTTATGCAGTGTCATTTGTTAAATTTCAGCTATCATCTAAAGCCATAGTCCTACTTACTTTCGTGCTATTTCAAATGCCTGCTTAATTTACCCGAAGTTAAAAATTTCAAAAAAAACTTAAAAAAAAGAAAATCCTTGTTTTGCGTAGTGAATATTCACTAACTTTGCGAGCGTTTACTAACAATTATAGTTAGAATATTGCCTTCGTATTTATGACAAAT
>JAQIBR010000214.1 GCA_027858955.1 Bacteroidales bacterium | reverse complement strand
AATGCCGCATATTTTCACTTCGTTCAATTAGCGGTTTTGTTGATCTATCGGCATTAACTCCCGAAGGTTCGGGATAAATTCAAAATTTGCTATGCGGCATTTTGAACTACAATTGGTATTATATTGTGATTGTGAGAAAATAATTTTATGATATCGTAAAATCCATAAAAAAACCCACACCCTAAGGTGCAGGTCTCAAGATTTATTTAGTCGTTTTTTTAGGTTTGGGCTTCGTTATTTTGACTTTCAGAAGATCAGTCTTTTTGTCAAGATCAACTTTAATTAAATCACCTTCGGAAAGTTTAGTATTGATAATTTCTTCTGCCAATTCATCTTCAATATACTTCTGAATAGCACGCTTTAGAGGTCTTGCACCAAAATGAGGATCCCAACCTTTTTCAATGAGAAAATCTTTGGCTTTCTCAGTAACAACAATCTTATAACCAATTTGTTCTATACGAGAGTACAATCCTTGTAACTCAATTTCTATGATTTTATGAATATCATCTCGTTCAAGACTATCAAATATAATAACATCATCAATTCTATTCAAAAATTCAGGAGCAAACGCACGTTTAAGAGCATTTTCGATAACTCCTGCCGTACTTGCCGACTTGCTTTTCACTTTTGAAGAAGTGTTAAAACCAACACCACTGCCAAAATCTTTTAATTGGCGCGAACCAATATTGGAAGTCATAATGATTATTGTATTTTTAAAGTCAACTTTACGCCCAAAACTATCAGTTAACTGACCATCGTCTAATACTTGAAGCAGTAGATGGTAAATATCGGGATGTGCTTTTTCAATTTCATCTAACAAAATAATAGAGTATGGCTTCCGACGAACTTTTTCAGTAAGTTGACCGCCTTCTTCATATCCAACATAACCCGGAGGAGCACCTACAAGACGAGAAACTGCAAATTTCTCCATATACTCACTCATATCAATTCGAATTAATGTGTCGGCAGAATCGAACATATTCTTAGCCAACATTTTAGCTAAATATGTTTTTCCTACACCTGTAGGTCCCAAGAAAATAAATGTTCCAATGGGTTTATTCGGATCTTTTAATCCGGCTCGATTTCGACGAATGGCTTTTACTACTTTTTTAATTGCTGCATCCTGACCAATAACTGATGTGGCAAGATCATCCTCCATACTCATTAACTTATCGCTTTCGTTTTGAGCAATACGTTGAACTGGAACTCCTGTCATCATAGCTATAACTTGTGCAACTTCTTCTTCACTAACTTTTTCACGATTAATTTTAGTATTTTCTTCCCACTCGTGTTTCGATTTATTCAACTCTACATTAAGTTTTCTTTCACTATCACGAAGCTCAGCGGCCAACTCGAATTTTTGTTTTCCGATAGCTTCTTTTTTCTGTGCTTTTACAAGTTCTATATTGCTTTCTATTTCAATAATATTTTGCGGAACATTCATATGAGTAATATGAACTCTTGCTCCCGCTTCGTCAAGGGCATCAATTGCCTTATCCGGTAAAAAGCGATCACTCATATATCTATTTGTTAGAAGAACACACGCTTTCAACGCCTCATCAGTATATTTTACTAAATGGTGATCTTCATAGCGTTCTTTAATATTGTGCAAAATTGTTACTGTTTCCTCCGGACTTGTTGCTTCAACAATAACTTTTTGAAATCGACGCTCAAGCGCACCATCTTTTTCAATGTTCTGACGATATTCATCAAGAGTAGTTGCTCCAATGCATTGAATTTCGCCACGTGCAAGCGCAGGTTTAAACATATTAGATGCATCTAAAGATCCGGAAGCATTGCCAGCACCAACAATAGTATGTATCTCATCGATAAATAGAATAATTTCAGGATGTTTTTCAAGCTCATTTAAAATGGCTTTCATTCGTTCTTCAAACTGACCTCGGTATTTTGTTCCTGCTACTATAGATGCCAAATCTAAAGTAAAAATACGTTTTCCAAAAAGAGCTCTCGACACATTTCTGTTGACAATTCGAATAGCTAATCCTTCTGCAATTGCCGATTTACCTACTCCGGGTTCGCCAATCAAAATTGGATTGTTCTTTTTTCTCCGACTTAAAATTTGAGCAATACGCTCCAATTCCTTTTCTCGTCCTACAATTGGATCAAGTAGATTTTCTTCTGCCTGACGAGTTAAATCTCGACCAAAATTATCCAAAACAGGAGTGGTTGATTTCACTTCTCCCGGTTTTCTTCCAGGTGCTTTAGGATTTTCTTTTCCGAATTCAGGCTTATCTATAGACTCATCTTCGATTTCGCTAGTAAATAATTCTGGCGGTTTATCTTCTGTTTGCGAAGAACTGTAAAACTGACTCAATTCAACGACAGCTTTTTTATAATTTAATCCATTACTTACTAATAATCGAGTAACCAAGTTCTCTTCATTCTTTAATATAGCAAGTAAGAGGTGCTCAGTCCCAACTAATTCACTTTTAAAAAGCTTAGCTTCTAAATAAGTAAGCTTAATGGTTTTTTCTGCCTGCCGAACAAACGGAATTCCCTCCTGTGAAGGAATAAGTCTATCCTCATTTTTTATCGATTTCTCGATGAGTTTTTTAATCTTAATTAAATCCATACCCATCTCGGCCATAAGATGAAAAGCAATACCTTTTCCTTCTCTTAGAATTCCGAGAAACAAATGCTCAACTCCAATAGACTCATTTCCAAGTTTTATCGCTTCTTCCCGACTATAGGATAGAACATCGCGAACACGTTGTGAGAATTTAGCTTCCATATTTATTTTTGTATATTTTCTATTTCAAATCAAATCCAGGTACAAAAGTAGGAGTTATTCTTTTAGGGACTACATTTTTTCAACATTTACTTGTTAAAATTATCCATTTTTGACCTATCAAAAATCTTAATTTTAGAATAAAATTTCTTAACTTCGCAACCTATTTTTCACAACTAATATTAGGGTGAAAATTGCCTACTACTGCTCTTAAAAATAGACTTTAATAGGCGAATAACTAATTTAAAAAATACAATGAACGAAGGAGAAAGAATAGTAAAAGTAAATATTGCCACTCAGATGAAATCGGCCTATATCGATTACGCTATGTCAGTAATTGTTTCACGCGCATTACCCGATGTACGCGATGGCTTAAAACCTGTTCATAGACGTGTTCTTTTTGGGATGTTAGATTTAGGAGTGCTTTCAAATAAAAGCTATAAAAAATCGGCTAGAATTGTTGGTGAAGTACTAGGTAAGTATCACCCACATGGCGATTCATCAGTATATGATGCTATGGTACGTATGGCGCAACATTGGTCTTTACGTTACCCTTTAGTAGATGGCCAAGGAAACTTTGGTAGTATTGATGGTGATAGTCCAGCTGCAATGCGTTATACCGAAGCACGTTTACGCAAAATATCAGAAGAATCTCTAGTCGATATTGAGAAAAATACAGTTGATTTTCAGAATAATTTCGATGATAGCTTAAAAGAACCAACTGTTTTACCAACTCGTATTCCTAATTTATTAGTGAATGGTGCTTCTGGAATTGCAGTAGGAATGGCCACTAATATGGCACCTCACAACTTAAGCGAAGTTATTGATGGTATCTTGGCTTATATCCAGAATAATGACATAACTATTACAGATCTAAGACAATACGTTAAAGCACCAGATTTTCCCACAGGCGGAATAATATACGGATACGATGGCGTTATTGATGCTTTTGAAACAGGTAGAGGTAGAGTTGTAATGCGTGGCGAAACAACTATGGAAGAAATTAGACCTGGAAGAGAAGCCATTATTGCAACAAGTATTCCTTATCAGGTTAACAAATCGGAAATGATCAAAAAGATCGCCGATATGGTTAATGAAAAGAAAATCATCGGTATTTCTGACATTCGCGACGAAAGTGACCGTAAGGGTATGCGAATTGTTTTTGAACTTAAAAAAGATGCCAATACTAATGTGGTACTGAATAAGTTATATCAATATTCACAACTACAAACTTCTTTCAGCATTAATAATATTGCCCTCGTACACGGTCGTCCTATGATGCTGAACCTGAAGGATATGATTTTTCATTTTGTTGAACATCGTCATGTGGTAGTCGTTCGCAGAACACAATTCGAATTAGATCAAGCTGAAAAGAGAGCACATATTTTAGAAGGATTAATTATTGCTTCGGATAATATTGATGAAGTAATTAAAATTATTAGAGCTTCTGCCAGCACAGATGAAGCTCGTACTAAATTAATCGAACGCTTCGGACTTTCCGACTTGCAGGCTCGCGCAATTGTTGATATGCGCTTGCGTCATTTAACAGCTTTGGAACAAGATAAATTGCGTTCAGAATACGATGAACTTATTAAACTTATTGAACATTTAAAAGATATTCTTGCCAATGTTGATCTTCGTATGGAAATTATTACCAAAGAGCTACGTGAGGTAAAGGAAAAGTATGGCGATGAGCGTAAAAGTAAAATTGAATATTCTGCAAACGATTTCCGTATAGAAGATACTATTCCTGATGAGGAAGTAGTAATCACTATTTCACATGCTGGTTATATAAAACGCACTGTATTAACTGATTACCGTAGACAGAATAGGGGAGGTCGCGGTGCAAAAGGCAGTGTAGCCCGTAACGAAGATTTCCTTGAATATCTGTTTGTAGCAAGTATGCACGATTATATGCTAATGTTTACTGAACAAGGTCGTGTATTCTGGTTGCGTGTTTACGAAATCCCTGAAGGCAGTAGAACAACTAAAGGTCGGGCTATTCAAAATATCATAAATATTCCGGCAGACGATAAAATTAAAGCTTATCTTAATGTTAAAGATATTAAGAATGAGGAATATGTTAAGAATAACTTCATCATTCTAGCTACAAAAAAAGGAATTATCAAGAAAACTTCGCTAGAAGCATATAGCAGACCGCGTATTAATGGAATAAATGCTATTACAATTAGAGATAACGACACTCTTTTGGATGCTCGTTTAACTAATGGCGAAAACGAAGTTCTTATTGCAAGTAAATCTGGTAGAGCCATTCGATTTAACGAAAAGCTAGTTCGCCCAATGGGGAGGAATGCTTCAGGAGTTCGTGGAATTAAACTGAAAGATGAAAAAGATGAAGTTATCGGAATGATTTGTTTAAGCAATTCAGAATATGATATTCTTGTTGTTTCTGAAAATGGTTACGGAAAACGCTCTAAATTAGATGATTATCGCGAAACAAATCGTGGAGGTAAAGGAGTTAAAACTTTGAATATCACCGAGAAAACAGGTGATGTAATAGCTATTAAAAATGTTACCGATTCAGACGATTTAATGATTATTAACAAATCAGGTATTTTAATTCGAATTGCAGTAGGAGGTGAAAATCATGCTATTCGCGTAATGGGTCGTAATACGCAGGGAGTTAGACTCATAAAAATTTCTGAAGGTGATTCTATTGCTTCTGTTGCTAAAGTTGAACAGTTTGTTACCGACGATGATGAAGACATCTTAGCAGAGGATGGCACAATAATTGAAGATACTGAATTAGCAGAAGATTCAGATGATAATGGATTAACAGATAATTTAGAAAATAACGAAGAAAATATAGACTAAAAAAAAGACAAAATAATTAATTTACACAACATGAAAAAATACACAATTTTATTAGTGATTTTGTTTTCAATCTCATCGATTGCAAATGCACAAAACCGAAAAAGAAATTCGGCAAAAGTAAATCTTGATAAGGGCAAATTAACAAAAGCTAAAGAGTTAATTGATATAGCAGTTGCTCATGAAAAAACTATTCAAGATGCTAAAACCTGGTTATATTATGGCCAGATTTATGCTCAACTTGGAGCTTCTACTGATGAAGCTACTGCTAGCTTGGATGCTGATGCTTTAAATAAAGCATTAGAAGGATATAAAAAGTCTGCTAGTTTGGATGAGAAAAATTCCTTGTTTCTCGAATTATCAGCAAATGTGTTACAACTTGCAAACACTTTTTATGCGAATGGTATTAAATCTTTCGAATCCGAGGCCTTCGACAAAGCTATTGACTGCTTTGATAGAGCAAGTGCATCTAATGCATTAATTGATGTTGTTGATACAATGACAATATATGCAACAGCCTTATCTGCTTCAAATGGAGGAATTAATGATGTTGCCATAGAAAAATATGAGCAACTTATTGAAATGGCTTACATTAATCCAGTCATTTACAGCGAACTAGCAAATGTATACAAACAAGAAGAAAATTTTGAAAAAGCTGAAGAAGTATTGACCGCAGGAAGAGTAAAATTTCCTGAAAACAATGGAATTCTTATTGCAGAAATCAACATTTTATTGGGGCAGGGGAGATTTGACGAAGTAATTACTAAACTCAAAAGATCAATCGAATTGGAACCAGAAAATGCAAGTTTATATTTAGCTTTAGGAGATTCTTATAAAGAAGTAAAAAACAATGAAGAAGCAGTTATCTATTACCAGCAAGCATTAGATATTAATCCTGATTATTTCTTAGCTTTATACAACCTAGGTGTTGTTTATTATTCGCGTGCTTTTGATTTAAATATGAAAGCAAACAATTTACCGTTTGATAAGACTGAAGAATACAAAATTGTTATGGCTGAAGCCAATGTATATTTCTTAAAAAGCTTACCATATTTTGAGCATGCATATACAATTGATCCTGATGATAGTGATGTTGTAAAAGCATTACGTCAAATTTATACTTCTACAAAGCAACTCGAAAAACTGAAAGAATTAAATAATAATTAAAAGTGTAAGGGGATGGAGTATAAATCTATCCCTTTTATTTAGAATTTACTATTTATCATAATATTAATTATGAGACATTTATTAATTTGTATATATCTGTATTTCAATTGTTTATACAAGTCATAAATATATACACTATATAACTTTCAGCACACAATTTCAATTATGCACTTTTATTTTGTACCAATTGGATCAATTTTAACATCACTAATTTCATTTAATGTTTTTTGTAGTCCACCTATTTTATCTTGAAGCTGTAATTTATCAATTCTTTTTTTCCAAATTTTATATAATTCAATTACATTATGATAATAGCTAAATTCTCCAGCCTTACGAGAAAAGACAATAAAAGGATAAATAGATTCTACGCTATCGCAAAAACTAAGTCCAACTGAATTGAAGGCAATTTCATCATCAGCAATTTTATTTGTAAAGAAAGATGCAAACCCATCAAGTGCATTCAATCCTTTTATATCAGGGTCTTCTTTTATAACAAGTTTTAACCATCTTGCAAACCAACTTATGGAAAAATCTTTCAAGTCTTTGGAAGTGTATGTAGAGATTTTTCCTTCGTATTCTTCGAAGCCTTTTTTCTCTAGGAAATCATCAAAAGCGTTGAGCATTGGTATAATATTCTCTATATAGTGTTTTGATTGTTCTGCTGCTAATGTAGCTGCTTCTCTTCTTGATCTAATAATTAAGTTTTGCTTGGCAATTTTGAGTTGCTTCAATCCAATTATTGCGACAATCAAAATTCCAATTCCTGATATATAATAAAGAGCCTGTAGAATAACCATAATAAAAATTTGTGTTTCTTTGATATGTTCCATATTTTTTCAATTTACTGCACATAAGCTTGCTTATATGTGCAGTAAAGCTAAACAATATATTCTATACAATTGATTATAAAGTAACTAATATAGGAAAAATTGTAAAATATCCCCTACTTATATTTTATCAATTTAAATTATGACTAAATTTGTTTGAACAGATGTATTAATAGAAATGGAATTAGAAACAGCTAATGATAGATTTAAAATATTTTTTAAAAGCTTAAATATTTCTCAGATCGTTTTTTCAAATATAATTGGAAAGAGTAAGTCGAATGTAAACGGTTGGTTAAAAGGGCGAACTCACATAACTGGAGACAGTCAAGTAGCGATATTAAAAGCATACCCTAATTTAGATGCTCGTTGGTTTTTATTTGGTGAAGGTGATCAAAATTATGAGAATGGTTCAGAAGTTAAATTGATCAAAAATAATAATACAGAATTGAATCCAAGTGAAATTAGCACACTAATTACAGAGCTACTTAATCAGCTTAAACAAAAGGATTATCAGATTAACTTTTTGCAAACTGAGTTACAAAAAAAATGTCCCGTGGAATCTAAGGATAAACGTATGTAAATAGGGAAAAGACTGAAAGAGAGAAAATTAAGTGTAAACTAGGCAAAAGTAAATTTAATTTTGCCTAGTTTACACTTAGTGATAGAATATATTACTTTTTTGAAGTTAGCGCTACTCCCCTTTTCCTTGCTGCTCTAAAGGTTAATAACATATTAATTAAAAAACAGTTAGTTTTTTACTTACTATTAATTATGGGGCATAAATTCGAAATTACACTCAGCTTTGCTGATTAACATATAATAAGTACCAAGACTTTAGTTTTGGTACGTCACGATTATATGTTAAAGTAATTTCGAATTATTCTCATATCTATTCTGCATTCTATATTCCGCTCGGCTCCGCTGATTAACATAAAATCAGTTATCATTGCCTTTAATACCGATTAGTCAATTAAATGCCCCATATTATGTTAAAGTAAAAATTTGATTCTAGTATATTTTTGATATCTAAGATAATTCTCCACAAAAAAATATTTATACGATTCTCAGGTACTTTAGATTTGCTTTTTAGATTGTATTTGGTGCAGGAACTATCAAGAAAATTAATTGCAAACTATTAAAGCCTTGACTAATTCATATGTTCTTCATAATCTAGTGGAGAATTAATATTATAAAAAGATTTTTTATTATCTTGTGTAGCATCTAATTCAAAAAAAGTTGTATTTACTACTTTTAAAAAACTTCTTATCGAAAAATTATTCGTTGCCTTGAGATATTCGTTTAGCCTTGCCAATATTTTTATTGAATAAATGGCCGATAAAGGCTCAATATTATCACCAATTTTAGGAATCAGAATATCAATATCTTGTTCCAGGAAATTTTTGGTAATTTTTCTAATAGTGTCTTCATCTAAATATGGCATATCAACTGCTACAATAAAAATAGCATCAAATTCTCCAGCATTAGACAAAGCAGTGTGAATTCCTCCTAATGGCCCAATATTTTTTATAATATCTTGATATTTAGGTATGTTATCTTTAGGGAAATCATCAGGGTCATTTGTGATTACAACAATCTCTTCAAAGATATTTCTAAGTAAACTAATTGTCCTATCATAAAAAGTTTCATCATCAATTTTCAAAAAGGCTTTGTTCTCACCTTTATATCTGGTGCATTTTCCACCCGCAAGAACAACTGCACATATATTCTTATATCTTCCCTTCACAAAATCTAAATTTAGCTACAAATGATAAAATTAACAGGTTTTCTTGAATATACAATAAGATTGCGAATTAAATAAACTGTAAATTTATAAAAGTCGATAAAGTATAATTATTAAAAAGTACTATCTTTATTTTTTATTTTATTTTAGATTATAAACTCTTTTTTAACAAATATATCCTTCTAAATGCTTGTTATTCACTATTTTAATATATATATAAAATTATCATCCTTTTCCTTTGCAAACACAATAAATATCAAAAATGATAAATAACAAAAAGGTAATAGTAATTATGCCTGCATATAATGCAGAACGTACATTAGAAAAAACTTATAATGAAATTCCTTTTGATATTGTTGATGATGTGATACTTACTGATGATTATAGTTCCGATCAAACTGTCGAAATAGCTCACAAACTAGGAATAAAACATATTATAAAACATCAAGATAATAAAGGCTACGGCGGTAATCAGAAAACATGTTATAATAAAGCATTGGAGTTGAATGCAGATATTATTATAATGTTACATCCTGATTATCAGTATACTCCAAAGCTTATTCATTCAATGAGCTATTTAATAGCGAATGATGTTTATCCTGTTGTTTTGGGATCTAGGATTTTAGGTAAAGGAGCTTTAAAAGGCGGAATGCCTATAATCAAATATATTGCCAACAGATTTCTGACATTTTTTCAAAACGTCCTAATCAATCAAAAACTATCAGAATATCATACTGGTTATAGAGCTTTCTCTGCAGATACTATAAGAGCAATAGACTTCAATAATAATTCCGATAATTTTGTTTTTGATAATCAAATGCTCGCTCAAATAATCTATCGTAATTTCGAAATTGCAGAAATAACTTGTCCCACAAAATACTTTGAAGAAGCTTCGTCCATAAGTTTAAAAAGAAGTGCTATTTATGGTTTTGGAGTCATGTATATTTCTCTTTTATTCAGACTTAGTAAGTGGGGTTTAATCAAGCATAATTTATTCAAATAGAATTAGATAGCAGTTAAATGATAAACAAAATCAGTCCCTTAAAACTCCAAATAATTATTGCAGTAGCCTCTGCCCTATTATTTATTCCCTTCCTTGGTAGCGTACATTTATTTGACTGGGATGAAATAAATTTTGCTGAAGCGGCTCGCGAAATGATTGTTACGAATGATTATTTAAATGTTCAAATTAATTTTTTACCCTTTTGGGAAAAGCCACCACTTTTTATTTGGATGCAAGTGCTTTCAATGAAAATCTTTGGAATCAATGAGTTTGCAGCCCGTTTCCCGAATGCCATTGTTGGAATTATAACATTTCTAGTTATTTTTAACATTGGGCGAAAGCTTAATGATAATTTATTCGGTATTTTATGGGTTTTAGCATTTGCTGGTTCACTATTCCCTTTTTTATATTTTAAATCGGGAATTATCGATCCCTGGTTCAATCTTTTTATTTTTCTAGGAATTTATTTTCTGTTTTTATACTCATTCCCGGAAAATAAAAAGAAATTGCTAAACATATTCTTATCAGCTACTTTTGCTGGTCTAGCAGTACTTACAAAGGGTCCTGTAGGATTTCTACTTATTGCTGTAACATGCTTATTTTTCCTTTTTGCAATCAAATTCAAACTAAAAGTAAAAATAACGGAGGTATTAGTTTATTTGTTGGTATTTATCCTTATTGGAGGCTCATGGTTTATCATTCAACTACTTAACGGTAATTACGATACAGTAATTGATTTTATGCTGTACCAAGTAAGATTGTTTCAATCACAAGATGCCGGGCATGGTGGATTTTTCGGTTATCATTTCGTAATTCTTTTTGTATCGGTTTTTCCCACTTCTATTTTAGCTTTAAAATCATTTAAAAAGGAAAATATTAAGGACTCCTATTATAAATTGATGAAGAAACTAATGATCATTCTGTTTTGGGCTGTTTTAATAATATTCACAATTGTAAAGACCAAAATTGTCCACTATTCTTCACTAGCCTATTTCCCTCTTTCTTTTTTAGCTGCCAGCTTTATTTATCGAGTATATTTAAAAGAAATTGTTTGGAATAAGTGGATTTCAGTTTTGCTTATTATCCTATCTTTTATAATTGCTGCTCCCTTTGTTTTAATTCAGTTTATTGATAAGTTTAAAAGTTCAATTATTGCTAATAACTGGATTCAGGATGAATTTGTCAATGCAAATTTGCAAGCTGATGTTCAATGGTCGGGCTATGAATTTTTACCCGGCTTGCTATACTTTATAATTATAGTCCTTATTCTAATTCTTATCAAGAAAGAATTTGTTATAAAAAGAGCTTTACTTCTTTGGATATCTACCATAATATTTACCTTTTCAGTTAGTATTATGATTGTTCCAAAAATTGAAATGTATTCACAAAATGCTCTGATTGAATATTTTAAGTCTCTAGCAGGAAAAGATGTATATATCAAAAATTTCCACTTTAAATCTTATGCAACCTACTTCTATGGAAAAACTACAGCTCCTGTAAATAATAAATCCTACGACCAAAATTGGTTATTAACCGGCGATATTGATAAAGATGTATATTTTGTTACTAAGTTGCAATATTCATCACTACTTAAAGATGTCACTGATTTGGAACATATTGGCGAAAAGAATGGCTTTGTATTTTTTGTTAGAAAAGCAAAAAATACTCAATTGAACTAAATGAATAAGCATAAAAAAAGCCGATCTTTCAATCGGCTTTTAACACTTTATTATCTTTTATTCTTTAATAAACTCATCAAACGACTTTAATACTAAATCATCAAGTTTTGCTTTCTTTTTAAGTTTTGCAAAATCTTTCTTAGCTGTTTCAAAGCGCTCTTCAATAATACTCAAATTTCCAAGTTCATTGCTAGTAGGTTTATCGTAACTGCCTGCAATTTTAGCATATAAATCTGCCATTTTCTCTCTTAATTGAGGTTCTGCCGATCCAACATAATTATCGCCGGTAGTAATGACCAAAGTTTCTTTAAGCGAATTTAACGACGAAATCAGCTTTTTATTATCCTTATTTACAGCATCTAAGATAGCATCTAATTCATAAACTATATAGGCTAACTCTTCGGTCATATCATACATTTTCATCGTCGTATTAAACTTCAATTCTCTTTCCTCAGCGGACAATCCTGAGTGTTTGTCATAAACAACTTCAAATACATGCTCAAATGTTTCTTTACCTTTTGTAATCACAGCTTTATATTGTCCTGCTTTAACTCTGGGTGATGTAAATCCACCAAAACTAAAAGTCTTTCCTTTCGCCGTTTTAGGCTGACGAATTGAATAAAACCAGTTCACAATATTAATTCCTTTTGATTTTCCTGCACCCAATGTTGAAATTACTTTGCCATTCATATCCTGAATTTCAAAAGTCATTTTGCCAAATGTATGGCGTTTTGGGAGCAAATACTTGATTTGAGCTGCAGTACTTGGATTTTGTCCAACAAATTGTGTTTCTGTTCCAAAATTACTACCAAATCCACCTTGATCTTTCATAACCGTAGGTTTACTAGTAAAGAAATGCAATTTCTCTTTCAATACTTCAGGAGTAATTTCTCGCAAAGGAGAAATATCATCAATAATAATAATACCGCGACCGTGAGTTCCCATTACCAAATCGTTGGTACCGGCATGCATTTCAATATGATGAACAGCAACAGCAGGCATATTATTGGTAAACTTAGCCCAACTGTTTCCACCATCGAGTGTGATAAATAATCCAAATTCTGTTCCTAGAAATAGTAAATTTGGATTCACATAGTCTTCTTGTAAATTTCTGGCAAAGCCTTTTACATCATCTGTAATAATGTTAGTCCAAGTTTTTCCGAAATCGCTGGTTTTAAAAGCGTAGGGCTTCATGTCTCCATGTGTATGACCTTCAAACACAGCATAAGCAGTTGCTTTATCATGCACACTTGCTTCGATATGATATACCCAGGTATTCTTAGGTAGTCCGGCAATATTAGCAGAAGTATTAGTCCAAGTTTGTCCTCCATCAGTGGTTAATTGAACATTTCCATCATCGGTGCCGACCCAAATAATATTTTCATCAAAGGTTGATTCAGCAATTGTAAAAATAGTTGTATGATTTTCGGCTCCTGAATTATCAACAGACAATCCACCTGAACTTTCCTGCTCTTGTTTACTTTTATTGTTGGTTGTTAAATCGGGTGAGATTATAGTCCAGGTATCTCCCATATCTTCCGATTTATGAAGAAATTGACTTCCCATATAAAACCTATCTGGTTGATGAGTACTAATCGCCATTGGAGCATTCCAATTAAAACGTAATTTTGGATTTCCTTTTACCGGCAATGGTTGGATGGTCTTTACTAATTTATTATCTACATCATAGCGCCAAACATTGTCGGCACCTTGCATTTCGGAATAAATAATATTTTTTTTAGGATGACGTAAAACTCTAAAACCATCACCTGCTCCTACTGAATTCCAATCACGTGCTTCGATACCACCACCTGAAGATGAAGGACCATACCAGGATCCATTGTCCTGCAATCCACCATAAACGTTATAAGGTTCGGCATTATCAACGCTAACGTGATAAAATTGCGATAAAGGAAGATTTTCAACTATTTCCATAGTTGTTCCACCATTCCAGGATCGATAAATACCTCCATCAGTACCTGCATAAATAATATCAGAATTATTTATATCAAAAGCGATATCATGAATATCGCTGTGCATTCTTCCTAAACTCTTAAATGTTTTGCCACCATCTCTAGAAATGGAACCATTTAGACCTGCTTTAATAACAACATCAGGATTTTTAGGATCAACAACTATTCTTGAGAAATAAAAAGGACGAACAGTAATTCCAAAATCATTATTCAATTGATTCCAATTTTCACCTGCATCATCACTCCTATAAAGTCCTTTTCTTAAATCTTCTTCGGCTTCAATAACTGTATATAAAATATTAGGATTCGAAGGTGCTATAGCGATAGCTAGACGACCTAATTGGCCTTCAGGGAAACCATTGTGGATTTTATTCCAGGTTTTTCCAGCGTCAATAGATTTATAAAGGGCACTAAAATCTCCGCCCGATTCAAATGACCATGCAGTTCTTCTAAATTCCCACATTGATGCATAGAGCACATTTGGATTCGATGGATCCATTGCCATATCAGCACATCCTGTTTTCTGATTTATGTATAGAACTTTTTCCCAAGTTGTTCCTCCATCTGTAGTTTTATATACTCCTCTGTCCTCACTATCCGACCAAAGAGCACCTAATACCGCTACATAAATCTCATCTGAATTGCTTGGATTTACAATGATATTGGCAATCCGTTCTGAGTTCTCAAAACCCATTTTTATCCAGTTAGAACCGCCATCAACAGATTTATACAGACCATCACCAATGGATACGCTATTACGTGGCCAAGTTTCACCTGTTCCGACATAAATAACATTATCAGGATCGTTTGGATCTAATGTAACAGCACCAATTGACTGACAATAATCATCAAAAATTGGATTGAAAGTTGTTCCGGCATCATTCGATTTCCAAACACCGCCACCGGCAGTTCCTGTATAAATTATTCGAGGGTTGCTTGGATGTACTTCCATATCGTTAATTCGACCACTCATTAGAGCAGGTCCAATATGACGGGCAGTTAAACTTCCAAATAATCTGGAAGCATCTATTGTTTCAGCCGTTTGTGCAGTAGAGTTAAAAGACAAAATACCAATACTCAAAACGATAGCAAAAAATAATTTCTTCATAACGGTTAATTTGATTACGTTAATATAAAAATCCCCAATAAAACTTATTGAGGATTTAATAATTCTATTATTTAATTTCTTCTATGGTTGTTTCAACAGCTTCTTCTTCAGGAAATTCAAATTCCTTATCATCAATTTGAGGGTTTAACTCAATTTTATCTATTGCAATAGTCTGTCCGGGCTGACCTTTTAAGCCTTGAGTCATTGAAAATGGCATATATACATCACCAACTTCTTGGTAATCGCTCATCTTAGATTCTGAGGATTGTCCTTTCATTGGTCCGGCTTTAATTTCAGATTGAACTACAATAGGAACAAAATTTTCAGTATCAAAGAAATAGTAAGAAACATTTTCTTCTTCTATTCCATCAACAATCATAGGCACTTTTGAAAGCTTAAGTTTGAAGGTTTCTGTCCCATCAATTTCTTCTTTGCCAAGCAATTCAACTGTGTAACCATTGTCTTTGTAGTTCAAAAACGGATCAGGAAACTCGTGCATCTGACGTTTCATATTGTCAGTAGTTTCTTGATCACCCTTTTCTGCTTTCTGAGTCATAAAATTGGTACTCCATAAAACCTCTCCGTTAAAAACGCCTTGTTTAATTTCTTTTCCTTGGAAATTGATAACGGTCATTTGCTTACCATTCTTTAATTGAATGATTTCCAAAGGAATTTCCATTCCACCTTGATTGACCTTAGCACTCATCTTCATACCTTCAATTTTTTGCCAAGCTTCTACTCCACCAGTATTTTCAAAATAGTTAGCAATAATTTCATCAGCAGTTTGAGCGTTAATTTGTGTAGAAAAACTTACAATTAATGCTACAAATAATAATTTTAATGTTTTCATAAGTGAATATTTTGTTTTTTAATGTGTTACCTTAGGGTAATATCTATTTATGTACTTTTAAATATTACTCGATTTTCTATATCTTGAAATCAAAGATAATTTGAAATATTTATATTTGACATACAAATCTGATAAATGTTACGAAATAAAGCATTTTTTTTAGAAAAATTTAACATCTTTAATTTATACTCAACAATACTACAATGTTCCTTTAAAATCAAAATTTAGTTTAATCTGAAGATTATTTATTGAAGCAAAGAATTTCTTTATCGTAGCAATTTCAATATGGCTTAACTCATCCATATTTACCATGTTATCGGGTGTTTTATTTTGTAGAATGTTCCACGTCTGAGAGCGAAGACGGATATGCATCAAATAATTGTAGGTTAAAACTAAGTCATTATACATTGCTTTGTCAATTACCTGCTTGAGATAAAGTTGCTCTACTCTATCTAATGTATTGGTTTTATGCAATTTAGAAAGCAATGCATAGATGCGGACAAAACCAGTAATAGGAAGTAGTATTTTTTTAATATCCAAATAGGTATGATTGCTGGCAGGCTTTGCTCCTATTATTTTCCCAAACAAACTAAGCGGAGGTTTATAGCTAGTAATAAATTGAGCCAAATGATAAAAGAAAATAGATTTATGATCTATGGTTTTATTTACATGCAAACGTAAATCGTTTATTAAAGTATTGTTACCATACACACACCTAAAATCAAAGAATATACAAGCATCCATAATACTTTGAGGATCACTAGTGTTAATCCATTCTGAAAAGTAGTCTTTCCAAACTGATAAAGGTTGTGCCCATTTTGGATTTTGGGCCATTATATCTCCATCGCAAAATTTATAACCCACTTCATTCAATGTTTTGCTTACTTCCTTCCCTAGTTTTTTAAAATAGCTGTGAGCTACGGCCAATTTATCTGGTTCCAGATTCTCAAATACTATTGCATTGTCTTGATCTGTAGACAAAGTTTGTTCCTTACGCCCTTCGCTACCCATAACCATAAATGCAAAATCGCAAGGTGCTTCACCTATATCTTCAATAGTGAGTTGAATAACCCGAATTGCAATGGCATCAGCAACTGAAGTGATGATTCGTGTAATATTATGAGTTTTATCACCACTTTCGATAAGAGCATTCACAATAACGGAAAGTCTTTTTTGAACTTTTTCAAGATCTACGCTATTTTCGGCAAGCTCAATCTCTTTTATTAAATAACTGACAGCATTTTGCTGCAAGCTTATAATTGCCACATAGCTTATAACTCCTTTGATTTCGCCTTCTTGATTTCTTATAGCCAAATGGGTAATGTTTTTTTTCCTTAATAGCAGAACTGCTTCATATATAAGTGCATTTTCGGAAATAGAAATAACTGGTGAAGTCATTATTTCCATCACAGGTTTTTGAGTATTGAGTTTTTGAGCTAAAACACGCTTTTTTAAATCGCTATTATTAATTATTCCTATTATCTTATTCTCTTTATGGACAAAAAGGATATTTCTCTTTTTTCTTGTCATTAATAAAACAGCTTCTTCTATACTTGTTTCAACCGAGCATTTAATGATCTCATTGACATAAGGCTTAAGTGGTTGATTCATAAGCAAAAGAGAAGTCTGTAATTCTTGACTCAGCTGCTCAGTTTCTTTTTCTATTTGTTTTTGGTGAGTGATTTCTTTGGTGATTATAATATATCCATAATCTGTAGCATACTTTATTCTTGATACCGAAAGAATGACATCTTTTTCGCTTCCATCCTTACATTTGATTTTGGTCTCAAGCGTTTGCGACTTTTTAGGATCATCAAAAGAGGAAATAAGATCTTCCCATTCTGCTGTGAAGATATCTTCAAATTTTAGAGACCCTAGCTGAAGAGTATCATAGCCAATCAAATTGCTGAATTTAATATTTGAAAAAATGATGTTTTTATTCAAAATCATTAAGGTCCCTTCTGAAGAAGCAGTTACCAGCGACTTGTATTTTTGCTTGGATAATAAAAGTTTAGATTCGGCCTTTTTTCTTTTATTTTCGATATTTAAACTTTGGCGTATCACATAAGACAAGATGATGGTAAGAAGCAAGCTTATAAATAGAGCAATTCTTACCTGATGATTTTTCAAACTTTTAATCTCATGCTTAACATCTTCCAGATAAATTCCGGTACCTATTATCCATCCCCAGGGCTGGTAGCCTTTTACATAAGATAACTTGGGAACTATTAAAGTTGAATCATCCTTCCATTGCCACATATAATCAACAAATCCATGTCCATTTTTCTTGACCATTTTAGTTGCTTCAACAAATAACTTCTTGCCATTAGCGTCAGTATAATCTGTTAAATCGGTATTTATTAATTCATGCCTATACGGATGCATAATCATAACCGGATACTCGTCTATTATCCAGAAATAATCTTTGTTCTCTCCACCGTACCTAATTTGCTCAATTTTAGAAAGGGCTATTCTTTGGGCTTCAGCTTTAGAGATTTTATTACTGATATATTCTTGATTGTACTCTTCTATTAAACTCGTAACAATATTTGTTAATTCACTTATCCCTTCCTTTTTCTTTTCCATGATACTCCTTTCGAAACTTGGCAATATCACAACGAAAATGGAGAGTACAAATAAAATTATCGCTAAAATGGATGGGAAAACGATACTTAAAAAGAACTTATGTAAATCTTTTTCAGGCATTTGTTACTCTTTTTAGCTTAAACAATTTAAGAATTAATAGAATTCAATTTCAACTTTAAGCGTAATAAATAATTACAATCGTTTAATATGAACAATACGATTATTCAAATCCAGAATACAAAACCCACTTCTTTTTTGCTGATTTGTAATTGGTGGAAGCCCATAGCAAATGGGTTCAGTTTTTAATTCCAGAGATTTGTAGCCGTATTGTTTATACTTATTTTTATCAACAGTATAAAACCCTTTAATATGGGAATGACCCGAAAAACTAATTTTACATTCCTTTGCTTCCATAAATCTAAAATGATCTCTAAATTCATCAGGATAAGTATGAAACTCTTTTTTAATACCAGAAATATTAGGATATATATAATGAGAAAACAAAATATTCAATTCGGAACTATTATGGACAGCAAATTCGGGTAAAGATTTTAAATAAACCGTATCTTCTTCCGTATACAAAGGATTCAGATCATTTTCTTCGTGCAGCCAAATGCTATTATTGGCTAGTTTACGTTTGTGATGGTAATCTAATTGATACCAGTTTTTAGGAAAATCAAAAAATGAATTGTTCTCTGGAATTATGCTTCCTGCATGTATATCATGATTTCCGAGGACAACGGTTTTACAGTTCGATTTTATCAAAGCCAAACACTCATGAGCATTCCTGCTTTGGAGATAGGTATAATAAGGGATGCTATATCCTGATATATCGCCTAAACATACGATTTCGTCACAACGATATTTATCAATTTTTCTTAAGGCCTCGATTAAGCTTATAATATCTTCATGAATATCGGTGATGATGGCAATTTTCATTTAAATTCATCTAAACTTAAAATGCATAAATGGCACTAAAGAGAAGTCTCAGGTTTGATGTAGAAGCAGTAGTAGCCGGAATATAAAATGAATCGTAATTATTACCGTAAGCCGCAGATGTATATTCCACTTCGCATGCCAACTTTGTTTTATTGGAAATAAAAACAATACGTGGAGAAACTCTATAGAGTGATTCAATATTAGTTGCCAAGCCGTATACAGAATTCGTTGAGTTTGACATTTCTTCTTTGGTACCTAAGTTTTTAAGATAACCACCAAAAATACCTACTTGTACTTTAGTACCATTGCTATGAATTTCACCCCAAAAAGAGTTGTTTTTTAAAGGTGTATAGCTACGTTCACCACTAATCGGGTTTACTACATCTTGCACGGCAAAACCACTTACAGAAAGTAAATCGGCAATATTTTCGCCATATCGGCCCTGGAATTTTAGTGTTATCGTTTTGAATGCTAATTTCGAAAAAGCAATTGCTGTAAATCCGCCAACTGTTTCATCCACAGCATATGTGCTAACACCTACAAAAGAAGATAAACGAGGAATAAGTGTTTTGTATGCAGCACCTGCTCCAAAAAGGATGGTACTTCCCTTTTCTGTATTTTTCATGGTATACTGAATCTGAAAGTGCATATCAGGGATGGATGAGTTTCTTAAGAATTCGGAACTCACTTTAGTAGCTGCATTGTTTGCTGGATCAGGTCCTCTTGAGGTATAATCGCGTTGAGCAAGAGCGGCTAATACAATTTGGATATTACCATATTTTTGGGTCAATCTCAATTGTGGATTACGTGCAAAAGATTGCAAAGGGGTTCCTGTATTGAAAGAAACTGTTCCAGGGAAACATCCTGTAACAAATAGCGGGTTCCAATACTGCCCGGCCAATAATTCTGTATTGTCCCAATTCAATTTAATAAAGGCGTGCCTTAATCTAAAAAGATTAATATTATCGTTGGCTTGCGCAAAAAAGTCTCCTTCAATTTTCCCTGAAGTTTTGGCTCCAAAAGCATCAGGTCCGGAAATCGTACCACTTAAGCGAGATTGTACAGCAAGAAAATTAAAGTTTGATTTATCATTAATATCCACGCCATTAACATCAAGCATTTCGGACGAAGGCCAAAGCAAAAAATGGCCTTCTCTAGCCGCTACTGTTTGCCGAGAATCAAAATAAAAATCGCTTTTTACAAAACCTGAGAATTTGATTCCAAAGCTTTTTTCTTTTTCCTGAGCAAAAGATGTTGTGGCAAGGATTCCAATCATAAATAATATTATTGATCTTCTCATAGTATAATTCTTTAAATGTATTTCTAATCTTTATCCCGCGAAGACGGAAACATTTTTTCGATAAAATTTCTTTTTCTCAAAGGTCTCCCCAATAAAACATTCAGGTTATTTTCAGCTACCAAATTTCTTTCCCACAATTCCAAAGCTGTTTTGTAGCTTTTGGCTGCAGATTCATAATCTTCTTTGTAACGATATACAATACCCAGATTAGTATAACTCACCGATTGCCTTCTTTTTGTTTCAGATTGAGCTTCAATTATTTCTTTAATTCTGTTCTTTAAGAATCTCTCATTCTGTCCTTTAGTATATCCATCTAGTCCAATATAAAAATCGCTCTTCAATAATTGTTTAAGCTCAATTATATTCTTATCCCGATAAATATTAAGCCAATTATCATAATAATTAATACTTTCTATTGCTGCTGTTTCGGCAAGACTCATCAACGAATCTTGAAAATAATTTTTATTCTCACCATTTTCAGCGTAAAGAGCAATAGTTAAAAATGCAGCAGCTCTATTATTATATAAAACCCCTATTTCATATGAGTTCTTATAATGATCTACAGATTTATAGATACTTTCAATCGAATCCATTAAGATAAAAACGGAATCGAAAGAATTCTGCTGAGCATAAGTATTATATTTTTCGTATAATGTTCGGGCCCCAACTATTCTAGGATCTACAGAACTATTGATATTCTTATAATAAATATACGATATTACTAGGCTTAATAAAACAAGAGCACTAATGATTTGCAATAGTACTCTTGTTGATTTATTTTTTAAAAAATGCATTTTATGAGTGTACTTTTTCAACTAGAAATTTACGTATTTCTATTGGAGTTTCTTTAGTCATTAAAGATACAATTATATTCACTATAATTGATAGTGGAGCACCAATCCAAGCAAAATACCAGGCACCTAACCAATAGTCCATAAATTCATGAGCAGGCCAAGTTAAACCAAGCTTTCCAGCAATAAAATAGCTTAATGCTATAATGGATACTAAGGCTCCGGCAATCAAACCAGCGTAGGCTCCTGACCTATTAGAACCACTCCACCAAATACCTAGAAGGAATAATGGGAAAATGGTACAACCTGCAAGAGAAAAGGCAACAGCTACAAGTTGACCAATTAAGGCCAGTTTTGCTAAAGCAATGACTCCAACTATAATTGCCATTAATACTGTTCCTAAACGAGCAAATAGCAATTGTCTTTTCGGAGATGCTTGAGGATTAATAACTTTAACATATAAATCGTGTGAGAAAGCAGATGCTCCAGCAACCAATAAACCGGAAACTGTAGAGAAAGCAGCAGAAACACCACCTGCCGCTAAAAATCCAACAATTAATGGATGTAGATTACCTAACTGAGCAGTATAGACAACAATTGCATCTGGAGCTAAATTTCCAACTTCAGGATTTGCCGCTAATATTTTTCCGAAAGCAGCATAAACGGGCGCACTCCAATAAAGAATACATATAAAGAATAATCCCCAAACAACTGACCATCTAGCATCTCTAGCTTTAGGTACAACATAGAAACGCTGAATTACATGTGGTAAACCAGCAGTTCCAATCATCAAAGAAAAAGCGATAGCAATCCATTGGAAGAATGTTTTTCCCGCTGCATGATCCCAAGGCATGGCATATTCAGGCGATGGAACCATTGCAAATTCATGCCCCAGAGAATTTATTAGCTGATTAGTTTCATTTAATGGTATTCCAGCTACTATGTCAGAAACTACTGAACCGTACCCAATTTGAGGCAACAGCCAGAAATAATCAAATTTATAGGAAAGTATAAATAATGGTATTAAGAAAGATATAATGATGATGATATATTGGATTTGCATGTTTTTGGTTACACCAAGCATTCCAGATATTAAGGTATAAGCCAACACAACAGTTCCCCCTATAAGAACTGCCCAATTATAATCAACACCCAAAACCCATTTAAATAACAGTCCGATACCACCAAATTGGCCTACACAATAAGATATAGAAATTAGAATAGCGATAATTGCCCCAACTGCACGTAAAGTTTGTGAGTAGTATCGGTCGCCAATAAAATCGGCAGCAGTATATTTTCCGTACTTACGAATTTGGCCCGCCATCAATATCAATAATAGAACGTATCCGCCAGTCCAACCAACAACATAAGCTAATCCATGATAACCAGAACCATACATTAGAGCTGCCATTCCAAGAAATGATGCAGCACTCATCCAATTTGAAGCAATTGCCATTCCCGATCCTACCCTTGAAATTCCTCTTCCGGCAGCATAGAAATCGTTGGTGTCTTTTGCTCTGAAAAGAATTCCAACCATAACAAATAAGATTAATATAGAAATAAGAATTATAGCAGGTCCTGCTTTAAAGCTACCTTCTAATTGAGTCGCAGCAGTTGCAGCTTGAGCTAAGGCAGGTAAAATTAATACCAATAATGAGAGATATATTTTTTTCATGATATTCAGTTTTTGAAGAGAAACAATTAGTCGTTTAAATTTAGCTTAGTGTTTAACCTATCTATTTTAACACAGTATAGCCAACATAATCCGATAAATAGAATCAGTAGGAAAACGGCTGTATAGAAGTAATGAAATGGAAAGCCTAAGAATTTAAAATCGGTTAGGAAAGATTGATTATGCACCAAATACTTCTGCATAATGCCTGGAAGACTTTTAATTGTTTCTGCTTGAAGCGACTCTATGCCTTCTGACTTTAACTCTAAAGGCAAAAATTTCACTCGAACATCGGTATTAGAAAACATCATAATTGGCATAAATTCAGCTTCAAAAGCCCTTTTAGCTATTATATATGCTGGATCGTTGATATTATTTATTTCGGATTTAATACTTTCAAAATTCTTAATCCGGAAAACTAAATCAGATCTTAAAGAATCTGGCTTTAATTGATAAGCCGAATTACTTAAAGCATTGTCCAAAACTGCTTTTTCTTTATCAGAAATAGCAATTTTACCTAAAACACTTAAGGTTGATTTTCCAAAAGTTCGTAATTCTTCTGCCGAAGCATTTGATTGTGCAATATTTGACCATACACTTTGAAACTCTACAAATACAGGCTCAGGAGTAGGTTTTTCAATTACTCGTAATAAAATCTGAAATCCAAATATTGCAATTACCCAAATTAATATAAGCCAAATAACTATATTTCTATTGGCTTTGGCGTGGGCCGTTGTTGGTCTAAAAAAGCTAATGTGATAGCCATTGGATGAATTGTCCATAGTTGTAAAATGTATTTAGCCGCATCAAGCGGGTTAGTTGCAATTCAGGTTTTTGGCTGTCAAAAATATGTTAATTAATTAACAGATACTAAGAAATAGCGTTGTTTTTTTTTCAATGAATGTGTAATATATTTAATTTCTGATATTTAGGTTGTGAATAACATATATCGCACTAGAACAAGGATAGGAAATGATGCAAAACAAAAATGCCATCCGTTATTTAACGAATAGCATTTATTATAAGGTCAATTAGAACTAATCTAATGCACTATAAACCTGTTTAAGAAATTCACCCAATTTTGATGGTTCCAACCAACGAGTAACAATTAAAAGATCATTTTCTTGATCTATTACAACATAATTTCCACCAAATCCTGCACCATAAAATACATGTTCAGGAACACCTTCCATTTTGCGATTTCCTTTATTCAACCACCACATATAGCCATAACTCATATTTGCTTTAGATGGTTGTTGAACAGCACTAACCCACTCTTCAGAAATAAGTTGTTTCCCATTCCAGTTACCATTTCGTAAAAACAAATAACCAAATCTAGCCTGATCAATAGTATTAATAAACATTCCCCCTCCAGAATGCCCTCCTCCACTTACTGATTGAACTGAAAGTCCATCAATAGTGACCCAACTATTTTCATAACCATTCCATCGCCAAGTTGAGCTTGCTCCAATAGGATCCATAATTTTCTCTTTCAAGACTTGCGGTAAAGGTTTACGCCACACTTGCAAAAGTGAGTAGGCCAATACGTTAACGCGAACATCATTATATTCATAAACTGTTCCTGGTTCTTGTAATTCGCGATATCTCCAATCATCGATATCGCCAGTTGATGGTGGACGGTCAGCCCAATCGTGCTGCCCAAATAAAGTTCCTGACCAATCGGAAGATTGATTTAATAAATGGTTCCATTGAATTTTTGAATTATGTCGTCCTTTAAAAGTGTTATTCCAAACATATGAATTTACCTTATCATTTACATCAGTAATAAGTTTATAATCCAATGCCAATCCAAATGTAGTTGACAAATAGCTTTTTGTTACACTAAAGGTCATATCAACTCGCTCAATATCGCCCCATTGGGCAATAATATAACCGTTTTTAACAATCATTCCTGCAGGACCTCCCCTATGTTTTGTTGGTCCTAAAATATCGATAAATGGCTCGCGTTTAAAGCCTTCATAAATAGCGATACGCAAATCTTTGGCGCCAGAATATTCATTTTGCTCAGCGAATTCTACAACATTAGCAATTATATTTTCATCAAAACCAACATCACTAGCTGATTTCGCTTTCCAAATTTTGTTAGGATAATAAACAGATTGTGCAATTGCTGAGCCCAAAAAAAGGCTCATAAGAAATATCATACTAAACTTTAAAAAGCTCAGTTTTGGGAAATAGTTTAGTTTTATCATAGTTTGAAGTTTTAAACTTAGTTACCTAATAATTCTTTAACGGCGTTTAATAATTCCGAATTTTCAAATGGCTTTGCCAAAGTTAAAGAAGCACCTAATAGCTTGGCGGACTGCAAATTATCTTTGGCATTTATTCTTCCGCCACCAGAAATAGCTATTATTTTAACTTCTTTGTTTTTGCGTTTCAATTCCAAAATGGTTCCTATTCCTTCTTTATTTGGCATAATTATATCTGTAATTACTAGATCAGGTGTCAGATCATGCCATATTTTTATGCCTTCTTCGCCATCACCTGCGGCAAAAACTTCATAGTCTTTTCTTTCTAACATTTCAACAATCATAGTTCTGAATTGAACATCATCGTCGATTACTAAAATTTTCTTTTGCATTATTATCTTATTTTTTATGAAATTGCTGGTAAATAAATATAAAATGTGGTCCCTTTCCCTAATTTTGATTCCACAATCAATTCGCCTTGATGATTTTTAATTATACCGTGAACAACTGATAATCCCAAACCCGTACCGCTACCAACACTCTTGGTAGTAAAAAAAGGTTCGTAAATTCTATTTAGCACCTGTTCTGTCATGCCCATGCCATCATCACTAACGCAAAAACTGGCTATATTATTATTAAAATTATTTAGAAAAGAACGATGGCTATCTTTAAAGATAGAATTGCTTACTCGGCATTCAAGATTTCCCTGTTTAGCACCTTCCAAAGCATGAAATGCATTATTAAAAAGATTGATGAATACTTGTTGCATTTCAACAGCATTGCCTAATATTTCAATAGAATCAGAACTATAATCAGTCACAAAATTAATTCCTTTGGGCCTTGTAGACTCAATCATCTCAACGGTTTCTTTTGCAACATAGACTAAATTGACGCGAATTACTTTTTTACTTTCGTAATTGCGGCTAAAGGTTAAAAGTTTTTGAATAGTATGCTGCGCTGATTTTGATGCGGTCGTAATTTGCTTAAAATAACGCTTTATTGCTGTTCCTTCATCCGAATCATCATATCCCATGCTGCTATAACCCAAAATTGTACCCAAATAGTTATTGAAATCATGTGCAATACCTCCAGCCATAGTCCCAACAGATTCTAATTTTTGTATCTGAAACAGTTGTTCTTCAAGTTTCTTTTTCTCCTCATGCGCAGCCAATATTTCGGTAACATCTTGCATATAAATTGCTAATCCACTTACTTCAGTTTCGCTCTTAAATACAGGGTTAATAGTTATCTCGAAAGTCAGTTTTTCTTTGGATACTAAGCTAAAACCATGACTCTTTCTAAGATTTAGCACTCGTGTAATATGAGTATCGAATTGATTTTGAAATAAGGGGAAAGCAATTTTTTTGAAGTCATATCCAACCAATTTATTACCATTACGTAAAATAATTTCCGCTTGTGAATTTGCCGAAACTATCGTTCCACCTATATCGACAAGAAGAACAATATCATGCGAAGCATCGATTAGAGCTTTAATTTTTTCTTCACTTTCAAGTACTACTTGATATTGTTCGTTTAAACGAACTGTAGATCTTTTATTTGCTGCATAGCGCAGATAGAATGATAGAGCGAGAACAATAAAAAGTAATGATACAAAGTAATTAATATAATTTCGAATGTTGTTTTGATAATTTATTTCGTCTTGGATTCGCTGTAATTCAACCAGCTCTCGATCTTTTTCTTCCTTTTCCAATTTTATAGTAAGATAATGTGTTTTATCAAGAGCAATCTTATTAAAAACGGAATCATTTATTTGATGATACAAGTTTGTATGAAACAAAGCATTCTCGAATTTATTTTCTTTTTCGTAATATTCCGCCAAAAAAAGATGATTATCTAATTGCATCTTCTTTAGATCAATCTCACTAGCAATTTCAGTACTCTTATTTAAGTAATATAGAGCAAGAGTATCATTTCCTATATCGGCATATACTTGACCATATTTTTGATAAATATCGGCTAATCCACTAATATTTTCGACATCATTGAAAACTTCTTCTGCTTGCTCAAAAAAAGAGAAAGCTAAGCGATGTTTTTTTAAAGTAAAATAAACCATGCCTAGTGTTGCTTTAGTTTCAGCAATGCCAAGCTTATTATTAATCGAATTTTCAATTAATAATGATTTCTGAACATAGTACAAAGCTGAATCTGTATTACCTAATTTAAGGTGCAATTCGCCAATATTGTGGAGCCCGATTGAGATAGCTTGCTTAGAGTCTAACTCTTCTCCCAATCCAATCGATTTGCGGTAATATTCAAAGGACTTTTCAATATTACCAGAATAATGAAACAAATTACCCATCGAATTATATATCCCAGCTATATTTGATTTATTCCCTGACTTCTCAGATAATTCAAGTGCTTCCGTGAAAACCTCTAAGGCTTCGTCATATTCAGCCCATTTATTGTAAATCAGTCCTTTATTATTCAAGGCAGCAATTAAGCGATGGCTGTCTCCTAATTCACGCATAGCATTTTCATATTCTGTCCAAACCTTTAGGGCTTCAGTATAATTTCCTAAATAAAAATAGATAATACCTAAAGAATTTTTTGTGATATGAAGCCCATATGAATCGTTAATATCTTGATAATTCTCAGCAGCTTTTTGAAAATAGTTGAGCGCATTATGATAATCGTCAACCATTTTATAGTTAGTCCCAGCCTTATAATATACATCAGCTAAAGATTTATAATCACCGATAAACTCAAATAAGGAAATTGCTTCGTTGTACTCTTTTGAAGCTTGGTCATACATTCCCCTATGTGAGAAGCTTTCACCCAGTCCAAGACATGTACGAGCTAAATTATCTTTATCTCCTAATGCAGAAAATATTTTTTTAGCTTCTTCAAAGTGTAGCGCTCCTTTTATTGGTCTATTACTAAAATTACAAATTGTTCCTTTTACCAGATATGCTTTACCAATACCTTTAGGATATTCTATTTGTGTTGCTAAAAGGATTGCTTCATCAGCAGATTGATGCGCTTGTTCTGCATTGGTGGCACCTTGTAACTCAGCAATTTCAATAAATACATCAACTAGCTTTGGACCATTGTATTTGGTTGTCAAATCCAATAAGCTGTCTAAACGACTATTTTCCTGTGTTTGTGCAAACAACGAAATAAATAAAAATAAAAAAAGCAGGATTAAAGTTCTTTTCATTGTCTTCATTAGGTTACAGACCTATGAGTTGTCTTTAGGGACTAAATGTACAAAAAAAATTGAAAATGCGACTAAGTAAAATGAAAACAATTAATTATTTTGCAGGTTCATAAAATAAATTTTCTCTAAATTTTTGTCCAAATGTCTTCAAATTATGCCACATTGAAACTGGCTCTGTAATTGTTGTTGCTTTTACCCTAAGAGTGGAATTCTCTTTCCTCTCACTAGGACTATAAGGCTCTTCATAAAAACAATTTCGAATTTCACCTTTGTAAAAACGTCTTTTATTCTCCTGGATTAGATCAATTATTGCTCTAGACATAAATCTTAATTATATGTTATTTTCTTAATTATTTACCTTTAATTATCATAATAAATATTTATAGTTTGAAACAAAAATAATTAGCTATACCATAATAGTAAAGACATTTAAGATATATATTTTTACTTAAGTGATAATTAAGTTAATTATTATTTCTTAATTATTATCTTAATTATTTTCATTTTTTCTTGAGTTAGCATAAAATTTATTGTACTTTTACTCTTAATTAAAACAAAAGCGAAATAGCTATGCACGAGTTGTTTACTTTTCTTGACAACCCTTATTTAGTCATTTTAGGTGAAAGTTTAAAAAGCTTACCCGGAATTGAGCGTGTTGATCTGTTGTTTTATAATATTGAAAATGCAGCTACCGAGCTTCATAGTGTTCAACGCTCTAAGAATAATCAACAAGCTTTTCAATTAGAATTTGCTCTTGATTCTCTTGATACACTTAATTCCTTCAGGCGAAAACAAAATAGTCAAAATTGGCTGGGTATAAACAATATTCCCTATTCAAATAATCAATCAAAAATCATTAATCAAGATATCTTTTCTGAATTCGACAGCCACGTTTTATGCTTGGCTTTTCCAAACACAACAGATTATTCAAAAGACCTCTACCTCTTTTATTTTAAAAAAAACACATCCGATTTTGGCTTAAGTCTTAGCAATAAAGTATTAACAACTTCTAATAAGTCCATTATTGGCCATCTGATTTACAATAGTTTAGGTACTCAACTCAAAACAGTTATGCATAATCAAAACAGCCTGCGATTACTTAATGAGCAAACGCGATTTATATTAGATGCAAAACATAACACAGAGCAAGAAAATATAGAGATTAAGGAACGTAATAGAAAAAATTTGATACAACTTACTGAATATCTTATCAACGATTTAAGCTTAAGTGATAAAGATGTTTTTTATTTATCTGAGGAAGCCAAGAAAATAATTGGTGAATTTTCAGGAAGTGTTTTTGATCTTAAAAAACAACTTAGTAGTGCTATGACATTGGCTAAAACGCTCAGTTTTGGAACTCAAATACATGAGCATATTTTAAAAGCGGACTTTTTTAATATTAACCAATCATTTGACAAACAAACCTCATCATCTTCAGCAGAAACTCTATCTGTTGAAAATACCAAACATCAACACTCCAAAACATTTGATTTTCTAAACGAGATGGAGCAATCTACTCAAATAGTTCTAAATCTGGGATGGAAACTTACAAGCGCAAATGTGGGACACAAGATGGAAAGGCCAATCACCGCTGCAGCTATTTCAGATAAATTAAAACATCATACCGATAAAATTATTAAGCTATTAGAGCAATATCCTGCTAAATGGCCACTTATACGGAAACGCTTCCGTCCTTTGCAAAATGTTATTGTAAAAGCAGAAAATAAAAGATTCGAAAAAGCTAGTTAATCCAAAATTTCCTAGTTCACATTGGCATAAATGCTAAATTGCGGAAATTTTCATTCTTTCATTATGTCATTCAAGAAATATCTTTCTGTTATCGTTTTTTGTTTTAGCATTGGGATTATTAGTGCTCAGCAAAGCAAGAATTTTATTCAATATGTAAACCCTTTTGTAGGAACCAAGAATATGGGGCATACATTTCCAGGAGCTACTCGCCCATTCGGTATGGTTCAGCTTAGTCCGGAAACGGATGCACAAGCCTATGTTGTTGATGGAAAATACAACCCCAATGCTTATGCCTATTGTGCCGGTTATCAATACAACGATACTACCATTGTGGGCTTTAGTCATACCCATTTTAGCGGAACGGGCCATTCCGATTTGGGAGATTTTTTAGTGATGCCAATGGTAGGCGAACTACTACTAAACCCAGGAATGTCAAGCTCTCCAGAAACAGGTTATCGTTCTCGATTTTCACATAAAGAAGAAAAAGCAGAGCCCAATTATTATCAGGTTTACCTTTCTGATTATAAAATAAATGCAGAGCTCACTTCAAGTACTCGTGTAGGTTTTCATCGCTATACATTTCCGAAAACTGACAGTGCCAATATCGTGCTTGATTTAATGTCTGGAATTTATAATTTCGACGAAAAGAATGTTTGGACTTTTGTACGTGTCGAAAATGATACTCTGGTAACAGGATATCGTCAAACTCAAGGTTGGGCACGTACACGAACTGTTTATTTTGCGCTTTCCTTTTCGAAGCCTTTTAGTCTATATGGTCATAAGAAATACGATGAACAAGTTTACCGTGGTTTTTGGCGCAAATTCGATGAAACAAAGAATTTTCCCGAAATGGCCGGTCGACAACTAAGAGCTTATTTTCAATTCGAAACTGAAGAAACTGAAGAAATCTTGTTAAAATTCGCTTTATCCTCAACAAGTACAAGTGGAGCGTTAAAAAATTTAGAAACGGAAATTCCACATTGGAATTTTGATAAAATTAAAAAAGAAGGGCAGCTAGAGTGGAACCATGAATTGGCTAAGATTGATATTGAGACCATAAACGTAGCTGATAAAGAAACCTTTTACACAGCCCTATACCACAGCTTTTTAAGCCCGATTGAATATATGGATGTAGATGGTGCATACAAAGGTTTGGATGGCAATATCCATTATGCAAAGGATTTTACCAATTACACTATTTTTTCACTTTGGGACACCTATCGGGCGCTTCATCCCCTTTTCAATTTAATTCAACCAGGTAGAAATAAAGATATGATGGAATCCTTATTGGCTCATTACGACCAGAGTGTTCATCCAATGCTTCCTGTTTGGTCTCATTATGCAAATGAAAATTGGTGTATGATTGGATATCACAGCGTTTCTGTATTAGCCGATGCTTTGATAAAAGATGTTCTAAAACCTGAATCTTATCAAAGAGCTTTGTCTGCTTCGGCTCAAACAGCTAATACAGATTATTACGATGGTATTGAGTTATACAAAAAACTGGGTTTTGTTCCCGACGATAAAAATACGTCTTCGGTTTCAAAAACTCTGGAATATGCTTACGATGACTGGTGTATAACTCAAATGGCCGAAAAATTAAATGATTCAAGCATTGCCCAAGAATTTGGAAAACGAGCACTCTCCTATCAGAATGTTTTCAATAAGGCCAGAATATCGATGGCACCAAGATTAGAAAATGGAGAATGGCGCAAAGAATTTGACAAGCTAAGCACTCACGGTCAGGGTTTTATTGAAGGTAATGCTTGGAATTACAGTTTATACCTTCCTCAATCACCGGAAAAATTGATTGCACTAATGGGAGGTAAAAAAGCCTTTGAACTACACCTCGATTCTTTGTTTACCCAGCATTTAGATGATAAATATTTTGAACAAACCGAAGATATTACACGAGATGGAATCATCGGATTGTATGTGCATGGAAATGAACCCGGACATCATATTCCTTTTCTTTACAATTGGACGAATGCACCCTGGAAAACACAGGCACGTGTTCGAATGATTATGGAGAGTATGTATTCGAATAGTAATGACGGCTTATGTGGCAACGATGATGCTGGGCAAATGAGTGCCTGGTATATTTTCAATGCACTCGGATTTTATCCAGTTGCTCCAGGTTCGGATCGCTATGCTATTGGAAGTCCACTTGTGAAGACTGCTAAGATTTCATTTGAAAATGGTAATAAATTGCAAATCTATGTCAGAAATCAAAATCGCGAAAATGTTTATATCCAGAATATTGAATTAAATGGCAAAAAAATTAACCGCCTGTATCTAACTCATAATGAATTGACACAAGGCGGTATCTTAGAATTTAAAATGGGGAGTAAACCCAATAAAGATCTTGGCTCCTCCGACTAAACCCATTTAATCAATGGAAAATCTTCTGGATATGCTAAATTTATAGATTTTGGACTTATTCGGAATGCATAATCGTATACGCCTGCTCTTTCAGCCGGGAAAGCACATGAATACAAAACATTGCCATTTGACAAGCTTTCGACCTTTAGCTCCTCTTTATAAACGATATGTTTAATGTCTCCATCTTCTTTTTCGCCAAATAAAATTTCAACGCGAACATCCTCGGGCAAAAGCTTGGCTAAATTCACTTCGATTCGTGCTTCAAAAATATCTCCCAAATTAAGCATGTAATCCAGATCGCTTTGGGGTAGTTCTATGGAGACAATGCTGATATTTTCCCATTTGTCAGCCGTTTTCTCTTTCCATTTAGCTAGTGCCACTGCCAGCTTAAAGTGATTGGCATGAAAGGTTTTACTACTTGCAAACAACTTATTGTAATAGCGATCGAAATAATCATCTAACATACGCTTCATGGTAAAATGAGGCGCAATTTGCGTAAAAGTATTTTTGATATACGAAATCCACTGATCAGAAACTTTTCGCTCATTATCCGCATAGTAAGTTTTCAAGATTTCCGATTCCAATTTGGAATAAATTATTTCGGCATCCAGCATATTCTGCATTTCTTGTTCCAGATAAGTGCGTCCTTCTTCAAGCGCCCAACCAGCTCCTTCTTGATATCCTTCTGCCCACCATCCATCGAGGACGGAGAAATTCATAACACCGTTCATAACAGCCTTTTCACCACTTGTACCTGAGGCTTCCAATGGTCGTGTTGGTGTATTTAACCATACATCAACTCCGCTCACCAAATGTTTGGCCAGCTCCATATCGTAATTTTCGATGAAGAGCACTTTACCGATAAAATCAGGCATTTTTGAGACTTCAATAACACGTTTTATGAGATCTTGCCCCGCTTGGTCGTGCGGATGCGCTTTTCCAGCAAAAAGAAACTGAATGGGTTTTGTTTTATTGTTTACCAATTTTCGTAAACGGTCTAAATTAGTAAATAATAAATGCGCTCTTTTGTAGGTAGCGAATCTCCTTGCAAAACCAATTGTTAAGGCATTTGGATCCATATTATCCACAACTTGAACTATATAAGATGGATTTTCTTGTCGATCAGTTAATTCTTCAGTTAATCTAATGCGTAAATAATCGAATAAAATCTTTTTCTGATTGAGATGAATCTCCCAAATTCGATCATTCGAAATACCATCTATAGCTTTCCATACGCTTTCATCGCTTTGATTGGCCAAAAACCGGTCGCCAAAAATTTCATAATGAAACAGTTGCCAAGCTTTGGAAGTCCATGTAGAATAATGTACACCATTGGTAACGTAGCCAATATGCAATTCATCGGCATAATAGCCATCATAAAGTGAAGCAAACATTTCCTGACTAACCTGGCCATGGATTCGACTTACACCATTCATTTCCTGCGACATTCGAGCAGCGAGAACACTCATTGAGAACTTTTCATCTCTGTAATTTTGATTCCATTTCCCAAGGTTCATAAATTCATCCCAACTCAGCTGTAAACGATCGGCATAATGCGGAATATATTTCCTTAAAACACTTTCTTCAAAAGCATCGTGACCTGCTGGAACGGGTGTATGAGTTGTAAAAAGAGTACTTGCCCTTACCACTTCTTTGGCCTCATTGAAGCTTAAATTCTCATTTTGTATTAAATTTTTCAATCGCTCCAAGGAATTAAAAGCAGCATGACCTTCATTTGCATGGTAAATATCCGGTTTCAAACCTAAAGCCTCAATTAATCTTATACCACCAACACCCAACAAAAGCTCTTGTTTCAATCGGTTTTCCCAATCGCCTCCATAGAGCTGATGTGTAACCTTGCGATCTTCGTCCGAATTTTCTTCAATATCCGTATCGAGTAAATAAAGTGGAATCCGACCTACTTGAGCCAACCACACCTTAGCCATCATATTTCTACCAGGTAAAACAATGGTAACCATTGCCCATTCTCCATTAGGCCACCGAACTGGCTGTACTGAAAGTTGAGAAAATTTTTGTGGATTATAAACATCCAATTGGTCTCCAGCTATAGATAATTTTTGTTTAAAATAGCCATAGCGGTATAATAAACCGATGCCTACCATATTTATATTCGAATCGGAAGCCTGTTTTAAATAATCTCCGGCTAAAATCCCTAATCCTCCAGAAAAAATCTTTAAACTATCATCTATGCCGTATTCCATACTAAAATAGGCAATTTGCTTTTCTGGTTTTTCTGCGGTCTTTGCCATGTATGCATCGAACTTGGTCATTACTCTTTGGTAATCGGCCATAAATTCAGGATTATTCAAGAGCCGTTCAAAGCGAGCCTGTGAAATTTTTTCGAGCATAGCCAAAGGATTCTTCTCCACTTTAAGCCATAATTCTCCTCCCATTTTTTCGAAAAAGTCCTGAGCACAATAGTTCCATGACCACCACAGATTTTTAGTAAGCTCTTCAAGTCTATTAAGCTTCTCCGGCAAGGCCGGGCGAACCAGCACTTTTTTCCATGACGGTTTTTGCGATACTTTTAATGAAGTGGATTTTACCAATTTAAACTGTGTTTGGCTTAATATTTCCTTACTTCTATTTTGAGCTTTTTTTATAGCAGTTTCGTAAGTTTCATTATAGTATTTAATGAATTTCTTCCATTGAGCTGCTTCAGCTACTCGATCCGCATCTTTCTGCGCAATCTTAACTTGAACTGAATCTGCAAAATAGAAGTTTTGCATTAAGTCTGTAATTCGATTGATTACTTCTTTGTCGTTAGAATCACCACGCGGCACTACCATCAAGCCTTTGTTTTCTCCAAATGAAGCTTGTACCCAACGACCAAATCCCGATAAGGAGGTGGTTACAGAAGGAACTCCAAAAGCAGCACTTTCCAATGGAGTATACCCCCATGGCTCATAATAAGATGGGAATACACTCAAATCGAAAGCTGATAAAAGGTCGTAGTAAGATCGATTGAAAATACCATCATGTCCATTTAAATATGCAGGCACACCAATAACCGTAAGCAAATCATTCTCCGAATTAAACATTTGAAGTTCATTCATTTTATTTCGGATAGGGTCATGAATTTTATCAGTTAACTGGTGAGTAAATCGATTACTTGTAAAATTCATTTCATCCGATTCCAATGCCTCAGCCAGTTCAAGATTCGGGCCTTTAATGCCTCCCGGAATCATTAAAAAAGCAATCACTTTTCTTTTATCTAATCTTGATTTGAGTAGATTGAGTGCATCTAGGAAAACATCGATTCCCTTATTTCTATATTCATATCTTCCACTAATAACAATCAATAAACTATCGTTATCGAAAGAATTGTTGGTCATTCGCCCTGCTACTTTGAGTAATAGTTCCCTACTGATGATCATCTTTTGTTCCAAGCTTTCTTTTGAAGAAGCAACCAGCTGGCCATCGAAGCCATTTGGTGTAACAATGTCTACTGCTTTGCCTAAGAATTGTTTGCATTCTACATTTGTTACTTCACTTACAGTTGTAAACATATCGGCATTTTCAGCAGCCAATTTTTCTAGTGAATGCTTGGCAACAACAGAGAATTCGCGAGCTACCAAATCGGAATTATACTTTTCAATATGATCATATAGTGGCAAACCATTACCAGCAATTGAGCGCCCCAAAACGGTTGCGTGAGTGGTAAAAACGGTTGCGATTGAAGGATTATGCATTTTCAAATACAGAATTGCAGACCCGGTCATCCATTCATGAAAATGAGCAATTATTCCATCCTGAAATACTCCAAAATATTTTTGAAAATTATCGACTAAACGACCGGCAGCATAACCAAACAGTGCAGATTCAATGTAATCCCATCCCCCCTCAATTGAATTAAGCTGGTAACTCTCCCACCAAGTACCGAAAATTTTATCCTTTTCACCAAAATAGGATTTAAAATCGATTAAGATTGCAATTGGATTTCCTTTTATATTCCATCGTCCTATCAGAAACTTAAGACCTTCCTTTTGGGCATGCTCTGCCCAATCGGCATAGAGTGATTTATCTTCCGTAAATTCAGGATGTTGGCTTGTTTCCATCCAAACATCCGGACCAATAAAGAGATAGTTATCGCCATATTCAGGTTGAATTGCAGGAGCTTTTGATGCTAAAACGGTATGAATACCTCCAATTTTATTACATACCTCCCAGGCTGTTTCAAATATATATTTTGTTTGCATTGTGATTCTTGTTTGTGTGGTTACATAACAAGGCTCAAACAATTTGAACGTTGTTAATTATTGATTAATAGTTTTAATGAATTTAAGCCAAAAGTGCTATTTTCAAGCGAATTTTCTCTTTGTATAATATTATTTCCTTTTTAGATAAAGCATTAGACTCATCACGGTATTGTTGAATCTTGTTAAATTTCCTTTTCCCAATAACTTTCATCATTTTGTCGCGAATTATTTGATCACTTTCAAAAAATAAAGCTGACAATTCGTCATCTCCCAAATTTTCAATTAATTGCTTTAACTTAACATTTGTGAATTTCTCAAGAATACTAAACACATCTTCGCGTTGAGTGTCTGGAATTTTGCTAATCTCATTATTTCGTAAATTGCCTTCTCTTTCCAATCGAATGTGAAAATCAGCAAGTATATTCATAAAATTTATAAAGGCATCATATGGAGAACCGTATGGCGTGAAGTATTCGTGAACAGCACCGTCGGAAAACCATTTTGTACACATATAGTAAAAATGATCGCTTGCTTGCAATTTTAACCAATCCTTTTGCAAGCTGGGATCATGACAATTCCTCATAGCTATTTCAACGGAATAGAGTTTATCAACAGCTTCGTCTTGAATTTCATTTCCTAACCAAGCTGTTAAATCACGTTCTTCATCAGCCCAACTGATTGCATTTGGAACATGAATATCAGCAATTGGTTGATATTCTTTTACAACTTCAGAAGGTGTTTTAAAGCATAAATTAGGTTTGCTCAATATTTTTTCCGGCAGATTCCGCATAAATTCAAAGATGCCAGTTTCGGTCCATTGATGTTCACCAAAAGTTTCGTAATCCATAAACAAGTTTGCAACCTGCTCTCTTGGATCCATTTTATTTAGCCAATCGGCGAATTTATCTGTTGTCAAAGGCCAATCACTCCATTCTTGGTTCGAAAAACGAAAAGCGATATCATCACTTAAACGGAAATTCCTTAGCAATACCTTTAAACGTGGATTAATAGCGTTAGTGTAAACAAAATTAGGGCTTTTCCATCCAAGAATATGCTTCGCACCTTCTGTGAGCATGGTTTTAAAACCCAAATCTGCTATTGTTTCTCCAATCTCATCGGAATAAATAAGTTCAGTATTTCGAAAAGTTTGTGGATTAACACCAAAAAGCTCTTTAATTCTAGCTTGATGCATTTGAATTTGCCGGACAAACTCATCCTTACTCTTCATACTAGCAAGAGAATGAGCATAAGTTTCAGCCAGAAATTCAACATTGCCAGTTTCAGCCAATTGTTTGAAGCTATCCAAAACTTGAGGTGTAAATTCCTGAATTTGATCTAAAGCAGATCCACTAATAGAAAAGCTAACTTTAAATTTTTTGCCATGTTTCTTTATTAAATCAAGCAATAAATTATTCATTGGAAGATAGCTTTTTGCTGCTACACGCTCCATGATGGATTTATTCAAATAATCATCATAATAGTAATGATCGTTACCCAAATTGAAAAAACGATATTTTTTTAACCGATACGGTTGATGAATCTGGAAATAAAGACAAACTGATTGCATATGTATATTTTATCTAATTCTTATTATTTTTCAAAACACTTTCATATTCTGCTTTAACTTGTTTGGCCGCATGCTCCCATTTAAGGTTATTCACCTCTTCCACCCCATTTTTAATAAACATTTGAGACAAGGAATCGTAGTGAAGCAATCCATAAATAGCATCAGCCATTCCTTCTACATCCCAAAAATCAACTTTAATGGCATTGGTAAGCACTTCTGCCACACCCGATTGTTTTGAAATTACGACAGGAACATTGGAACGCATCGCCTCCAAGGGTACTAAACCAAAAGGTTCCGAAACCGAAGGCATTACAAACACATCCGATAAAAGGAACATTTTATCAACATCTGCTCCTTTTAGAAAACCGGTAAAATGAAATTTAGTACCTATTTTCAACTCGGCAACACGTTTTATTAAGGCTTCAAACATATCACCATTCCCTGCCATCACAAAGCGAACATTATCGTCTTTTTCGAGAATTAGCTTTGCTGCTTCCAGAAAATATTCCGGTCCTTTTTGAAATGTAAGGCGGCCAAGAAAAGTAACTACTTTCTCTTTTACCGAACGCTGGACTTGAAGATTGGATTTATCTACAGGTTCAATAGCATTATGTACAGTCTCTATTTTTGAAGGATCGATGCCATAATATTTGACAACAGTATCTCTGGTAAGATTGCTAACAGTAATAACCTTATCGGCCATTTGCATGCCCTTTTGCTCAATCCCAAATACTTCAGTATTTATGTTGCTCTCTCCAGCACGATCATATTCAGTAGCATGCATATGAACAACCAAAGGTTTACCCGAAACTTCTTTAGCTGCAATACCTGCAAGATAAGTCAGCCAATCGTGGGCATGGATGATATCGAAATCGTGTTGAGCGGCAATGCTAGCACCCACCATAGCATAGCGAGCAACTTCCTCCATTAGGTTTTTGCCGTATTTGCCAGAAAATGAGTATTTCTCACCAAGAATAAGGTGTTCTTTTTCCTTAATGGAATGTTTAACATCTTCGTGTATTTTGGCAAAATCTTCAGGGTCGATATAGGGTCGGATATTGGAACCAATTTCTAGATAAGTAAGTTTATTCCAAAAATCTTGAATATGTTTTTGCTTATAGTTTACCGGAATATCACTGGCGTTGACAATTCGAACAGCACGTTGGTCTTCATCGCCAAAGGCTTTAGGAACAACAAAAATCATTTCCACATCGTGTTTAAGCAGTCCTTTGGTCAAACCATAAGAAGCTGTTCCTAAACCACCAGTAATATGTGGTGGAAATTCCCAACCAAACATCAATACCTTCATATCTGGCTAGTTTTATTGTTATTATTTTCTACTTGATACAATAGACTAATTATAGCTGCAACGCTCCATGCTTGTGATACACCGCCCTTTCCTTCATACGGAGGGTCCCCATTGTATAGCTCCGAAATACTACCAATACCGTGTTCGGTCATTTCTTCCTCAAAGCGTTGAACAATAGTTTGTATTTCGCTTATGGCACCTCTTCCATATAAATGAGTCATTAAATCTGCATAAGAAATTAATAACCAAGGCCAAACTGCACCATTGTGATAAGAATTATCTCGCGTCTCAATGTTACCTTCATATTTAGATTTATACTTAGGGTTTTTAGGAGATAAAGACCGAATACCTCTAGGTGTTAATAGCTCTTGCTTTACCACATCGAAAATAGATTTACGCATCTCATCACCAAAAGGAGTATAAGGCAATGAAGCAGCAATTAACATATTAGGACGTACATCCCAGGATTTATTCTCTCCGTCGGTATAATCCGCCAGATAATTATGTTTGATATCGGTAAAAGTTTCTAAAAAACTTTTACCAACCTTCTCTAATTCAAGATTTAAAGTTTTATTTTGAGTTTCTTTACCAAATTCTTTTTCTAAAGATTGATAAAATGCAATTGCATTATACCATAGAGCATTTATTTCTACAGCATATCCAGCACGCGGAGTTACAGCTTTTCCAAATAGAATAGCATCCATCCAACTTAAAGGAATATTTTCTTTGGAAGTATAGATAAGACCATTTGAGTGCATATGAATTCCAAGTTCGGTATTACCTTTTTGATATGCTTCTATGACATCCAGCATAGGCTTGGCATATTTCTTCCAAACCATTTGTGCCTTGTTAGTACTAGCAATATATTTTTGAAGTGTCCAAAAAAACCATAAAGAAGTATCTGCAGAATAAAAATCGATTTTTTCTTCTTCACTCTTATTTGGAAAAAAACCATCCTTTTGTTTTTCTACCCAAGTGTCTAATATATCGATGAATTTCTTTTCATCGCCAATTGCCATCATTAAACCAGGAAGTGCAATAAAAGTATCGCGGCCGCAGCTACCTTTCCAAGGCAAACCTGCAGCAATATTTGTTTTACCATCTTGCTCAATTAAAAATTGCTGAGCTGCATTTGTTAAATTGTTTTTAAAGCCATCGCGAGGAACTCGTTTTTTTAATTGCTGGCCAAACTGGCGTGAAAAACTATTCGGTGTTCCCTCTTCAATGCTAGCTTGAAGTATAACACTCTCACCTTTTTTAATGGTAAATTCAAAATCGCCTGGAGCTAATAGATCTTCATGCCCATCATAACCACGCTTAATTTCTTTCATATACTCAAAATCCTTATACCATTCTGGGTGGTGAATATATTCAACAGCTTTTGAAAATTGCAGGTACAAAGGTGTGTAGTCCTTATAAAGTTGCATTTTAAATCCATTTTCAACTTTTTTGTATGATGTAATTGCTTCCGAATTCGCTTGAGTTAAATCATGAATATTTCGGAAAGCAAGCAGTGGTTTAATTCTAAAAGTGGTTTTAGATTTAGCTTCTAAAAGGGTATATTTTAAAAACATGCTTGCATTTTTATCGCTAAAAATGCTTTCTACCGAAAGAACAACGCCACCAACTCGGTATATAATTTTTGGAATTGGATCAGCACGGTATTCCCGCATATATTTATGCCCTTTTGGATTATACTCTCCACCCTTGTACTTATGTATAGCCAAGTTAAATGAAGCACCGTTTTGCATTACTGTCAAATCAAGAGACGAAAGTAATACATGATTTCCTCCTCCTAATTTAGATTGAGGAACAACAAGCAAGCCATGATATTTTCTTGTATTACAACCAATTACAGTACTGCTGGCATAAGAACCACTTCTGTTTGTTCTAACAAACTCTTTACGTAAAGCAAAACCCAAATTGGTTAAATGCTTTTTATCAAATTGAATATAACTCATTAAAAGATGGTTGAAACAAATTCTTATTAAAAAAAAATGATTATTAATTTGGTACAAAGATACCTTAAATCTATTGGTTTTGATAAATTCTAAATCAAAATTAACAAAATAATAATAATATGCAAACGATTGCAGTTCAGAAGTTTTATAATTAAAATTCTAAGTTGGACAATTCTAAATTTCTCAAAATAAGATACGATTGATTTGTTTAGATTTGTCGTAAATTTAAAGCAATGGCTATTACATTAATTCAAACTGGTGGAACGATAGATAAGGATTATCCTAAATCGATAAAAGGCTGGGCTTTTGAGATTGGAGAACCTGCATTTTTAAGGATAATTGAAAAACTTCCTAATTCAAAAAAATGGGAAATAATTCCATTATTAAAAAAAGACAGCACTGAACTTACCGCTGCTGATAGAAATGATATTCTAACAGCTTGCAAGAAAACAAAAAATACTCAAATTATAATTACTCATGGAACCGATACATTATTGGAAACTGCAAAGTCTTTGGCTACTTTAAAGAACAAAACGATTGTAATTACTGGTGCCATGCGCCCTGAGCGTTTTAGTAATTCCGATGCTGAGCTCAATTTTGGAATGGCTTTGGCAGGTGTTCAGACTTTCCAATCAGGTATTTACATAGCCATTCAAGGAATTATTACAAATTACGAAAAACTAAGCAGGAATTTAGAAACAGGACTTTATTTTATCAAATGACCAAAACATGATACAAACACCAACCAAAACCGAACTTCTTGATGCAAGAAAACAGTTAGAAAAATACATCCATCAAACTCCTGTTTTTCAATCTACTACCATCAACAAAATGGCTGGAGCTCAACTATTTTTTAAAGCTGAAAATTTGCAAAAAATGGGTGCCTTTAAAATGCGTGGAGCCATGCATGCAACACTTCAACTCACGAAAGAACAACAACAAAAAGGAATAGCAACGCATTCATCGGGTAATTTCGCTCAAGCTATGGCATTAAGCGCAAAATTATTAGGTATTCCCGCCTGGGCAGTTATGCCATCCAATGCTCCACAGGTTAAAAAAGTAGCAGTGGCTTCTTATGGTGCTACTATTATTGAATGTAGGCCTACTTTGGAAGCGAGGGAAAGCACACTGAAAAAAGTAGTTGAAGAAAATCAATGCACTCCTCTTCATCCTTATAATGCAATTGATGTTATTTTAGGAAACAGCACAGCTACTCAGGAGCTTTTGGAGCAAGTTAATTTTTTGGATATAATTATTACACCTGTCGGTGGAGGTGGTTTAATTTCAGGAACCGCTTTGTCTACTCATTATTTTTCACCCAAAACAAAGGTAATTGGTGCCGAGCCAAAACTAGCTGACGATGCATTTCGATCCTTACAAACAGGAATATTGCAGCCACCACTCAAACCTACCACTATTGCAGATGGGCTCAGAACTTCTTTAGGAGAAATTACTTTTCATTTTATCAAAAAATACGTTGAAGAAATTCAATTGGCTGAAGAAAATGAAATTATAGAAGCTATGCACTTAATCTGGGAACGCATGAAAATAATTGTTGAGCCTTCGAGTGCAATAACACTTGCTATAGTTCTAAAAAACAAATCTTATTTTAAAAACAAACGAATTGGTCTAATACTTTCAGGCGGAAATGTAGATTTAAGTAAACTCCCTTTTTGAAAATGGCTAGAGCTCTTTATCCAAATCAACAAGAAAGGAACGAATACTTTTTAATCGCTTTACAACTTCAAAATTTTCATTGACTTTATCCGACTGATCTGAAAGTTTTTGCTTAGCTCCTTGTAGCGTATATCCACGCTCTTTTACAAGGTGAAATATCAAATGAAAATTATCAACATCCTTTGGTGTAAAGAATCGTGTGCCTTTTTTATTTCTTCGAGGTTTAATAACGGAAAATTCGCTCTCCCAAAAGCGAATCAAAGATTGATTAACACCAAACATTTTGGAGACTTCACCAATGGAATAGTATAATTTATCTTTTGGATGTTCCATGAATTAATTTGAAACATTAGCAACCGAATAACTTGCTAATTTGATAATTTCATCGTAATCTTCAACATTAAGATCATTAAAGAAATAATAAATGGGGTTTACTCGTTTTTCGTTTTTATGTACCTCATAATGCAAATGCGGGCCTGTGGAAAGACCTGTATTTCCAACAAAACCAATAATCTGGCCGCGTTTAATTTTTTGCCGTCTACTTACTGTAATTTTGTCTAAATGAGCATAATAAGACATATAACCATAGCCATGATCAATTTTAATTATATTCCCATAACCATATCTTGAGTGACTTGTTTCAGAAACAATACCATCGCCGGCAGCATATACTTCAGTGCCTATCGGAGCTGAAAAATCTACACCTTGATGAAAAATCTTTGTCTTATATATTGGATGAATTCTATAGCCGTAAAAATTACTTATTCTTCTTTTGTACTTATCACTTATTGGTTGAATAGCAGGAATACTAGCCATCATTGCTTCCTTATTTCTGGCCATTTCAAATACTTCATCGAAAGATGTGGACTGTACATACAGTTTATTGCTCAGTTCATCAACCTTTTTGGAAGTATATAAAAGCTGTTCTGAATTTTTAAATCCTTTTAACTCTGAATATCGATCTGAACCGCCAATCCCAGCTTCTCGTATTTCATCTGGGACAGGTTCTGCTTCAAAAATTACTCGATAAATATTGTCATCCCTTTCCTGAAGATTATCTGCCACATTATCAAGACGATCCAAACGATCGTTTAAAATAGAAAATTGCAATTTGTATTGATCAAGTTCTCGTTGTTGTAATATTTGTTTCGGAGACTTAAAAAAATTAAAAGAGATAACCAAAACTATAGCTGCAAAAAACAAACCCGAAAAAATTATGGAAAGAACTCTAAAGAATTCTGATTTAAAAGTAGACTTAATAGGCTCGTACAGTAATTTTTCCTCATTAAACCGATAAATAGTTTTCGCCATAGACTTAAAATTCTTCTAAATAAAATTTTGACAACAAAGCACAAATTTAATGAATTAATCCAAATTTACTATACTTTTGTGACGATTTTTTCCAACTGATTAAATTAGAATAAAACCTTTTCAAATATAGGTTTTTAATTAGTCTCTTGAACAATATAATACTATGAAAGCAAAAGAAGTTAGGCATAAATATTTAGAGTTTTTTGAATCAAAACAGCATAAAATTGTTTCATCAGCCCCTATGGTTGTTAAAAACGACCCTACATTGATGTTTATAAATGCAGGGATGAATCAGTTTAAAGATATTTTTTTAGGTAATGGGAAATCCCCCAACAATCGTGTAGCAGATACTCAAAAATGTCTTAGAGTTAGCGGAAAACATAACGATTTGGACGAAGTTGGTCATGATACATATCATCATACAATGTTCGAAATGCTTGGGAACTGGTCTTTTGGAGATTATTTTAAAAAAGAAGCTATTGCTTGGGCCTGGGAATTACTTACAGAAGTATATGGTCTGAAAGCAGATAATTTGTATGTTACTGTTTTTGAAGGCGATAAAGAAGACGGGACTATCTTTGATCAAGAAGCTTTTGATTTCTGGAAAGCAATAATTCCTGAAGAAAGGATATTAAATGGCAATAAAAAAGATAATTTTTGGGAAATGGGTGAAAGCGGTCCCTGTGGTCCTTGTTCCGAAATTCATATCGATATCAGAAGCGACAAAGAAAAAGCCAAAATTTCAGGGCGTGAACTAATCAATATGGATCATCCGGAAGTGATAGAAATTTGGAACCTTGTATTTATTGAGTTTAACAGAAAAGCCAATGGACAATTAGAAAGTCTTCCAGAAAAACATATTGATACTGGAATGGGATTTGAGAGATTGACGATGGCTATTCAAGGTGTTCGTTCTAATTACGATACAGATATTTTCCAACCTATCATTCAAACAATTGCCAAAGAAACAGGTTTTGTTTACGGAAAAAATAAAAAGCAAGATATAGCTATGCGCGTTGTAGCTGATCATATTCGAGCATTGGCTTTTACAATAGCCGATGGTCAATTACCTTCAAATGTGGGCGCAGGCTATGTTATTCGCCGAATACTTCGAAGAGCAGTTCGTTATGCTTATTCTTTCCTTGATAAGAAAGAAGCATTTATATATAAGCTTTTGCCTATTTTGATTCAAGAAATGGGCGATGCTTTCCCTGAATTGATAAAACAGGAAAAATTGATTTTGAAAGTAATTCAGGAAGAAGAAAATTCATTTTTGAATACATTAAGCACAGGAATACAGCGTATTGAGAAGATTATCGAACAACTTACTTTAAGTAATAAAACAAGCCTTTCGGGCAAAGATGCTTTCGAACTATATGATACTTTTGGCTTCCCATTTGATTTGACTGAGCTTATTGTAAAAGAAAATGGATTAAGTGTCAGCAAAGCTGATTTCGATAAATACATGTTGAAACAAAAAGATCGTTCTAAAAAAGCTTCAGTAACGGAAACTGACGATTGGGTTATTGTTTCCAATAAACAAACTGAGAAGTTTGTAGGATACGAATCTCTTTCTGCCGAAATAAATATTTTGAGATACAGAAAGATTGTTACTAAAAACTCTATTGCCTACCAATTGGTTTTTGATCAGACTCCGTTTTATGCAGAATCTGGTGGACAAGTTGGTGATACAGGATTTATTCAAAACGATACTGAGAAAATAAATATTTTCGATACTAAAAAAGAAAACAATTTAACCATTCATTTCACCAAACAATTGCCCAAAAATCCTGAAAAAATATTTCAGGCACAGGTAATCGCAGGGAAAAGGTGGCGAACAGCAAATAATCATACAGCAGCACATCTTATGCATCACGCATTAAGAAAGGTTTTAGGAGCGCATGTTGAACAAAAAGGTTCATATGTTGATGCTGATTATTTGCGTTTCGACTTTGCTCATTTTCAAAAAATGACAGATGAAGAAATTTCATTGGTAGAAAAGCATGTGAATCAAGCCATTTGGGACAATGCTTCTGCTAACATCCAAGATGATGTAGATTTCAAAACAGCTGAAGAGCGTGGTGCTATTGCACTTTTTGGAGAAAAATACGGAGATAAAGTACGTGTTGTTCAGTTTGCTGATTCAGTAGAACTATGTGGTGGAACGCATGTTGAAGCGACTGGTCAGATTGGATTGTTTAAGATACTGCATGAAGGTGCAATTGCAGCTGGAATCCGTCGTATTGAAGCGATTACCGGGGAAAAAGCTATTGCTTATTATAATACTCAAGCTAGTGAATTAGAACAAATTAAGGAAATTTTAAAAGGCCAAAAAGATTTAAGTAAAGGCGTTAAGAATCTTTTAGATGAAAACAAAAAATTACAAAAGCAGATTAACGAACTAAATCAAGTTAAAGCTACTGGAATTAAAAATGAACTTTTGAGTAAAGCTATAGATATCAATGGTATTAAAATAATTGCATCTACCGTTGATTTGGATGCTGATAATATAAAAAAGCTGGTCTTCGCGATTTTGCGAGAAACAAAACAAACACTTGTTGCCATCGGTGGTAAAGGCAATAATAAAGTATCATTAACCATTGCATTAACAAATGATTTGATTGAAGAAAAAGGCTTGGATGCCGGAAAATTAATTCGCTCAGTTTCAAAAGAAATTCAAGGAGGCGGAGGTGGACAAGCACACTTTGCCACTGCCGGAGGTAAAAATCCAGATGGCCTTGAAAAAGCTTATCAATTAATTAAGGAGCTGATTAAGAATTAACTAGCCTTTGTCAAAGTGAGGGCTTCACTAGTGAGGGCTTCACTTTGAGTGAAGCCCTCACTAATTATTATCCGATTACTTGGCTTTTTTTTAAAAGCAATAATATGATTGAGTCTGCTCTGAAAAGTCTGAAAATATGAAAAAAGTCCTGAAAGGACTGAATTTTAATAACCGTGGGTGCAACCCACGGATAAACGATAGGTGAACTCGCAACCCTGAAAGGGTTGAATATTAACATATTAGAAGTTCAACCCTTTCAGGGTTGTGATCTTGATT
>JAQIBR010000111.1 GCA_027858955.1 Bacteroidales bacterium | reverse complement strand
TAATCTCCTTATCAATAGCTAACTGTGCATCAATGTCTTTTTCTTCCTTATTACAAGAAGTGAATCCAAAAGAAAGAGCCAATATGAACAAAAGTATTCTTTTCATTATTCTGTTTTTTTGATTGCAAATATATTAAAAAACTTAGCTAAGCTTTGAATTTATCATCTGCTTTTTCATTTTTTCGCAGCTTAGAGCAATATATTCGTGAGTTGCAGGAATTTGAAATTCAGGTTCAAATTGGTGATTTCCAACAGCTGACACAGCATCTTTTAATGCCAACCATACAGACAGACCAAGTATAAATGGTGGTTCTCCAACTGCTTTACTTTTTTTGATAGCTTTAGGATTGGGTGCATCATCAAGCAAATCCACTCTAAAATCTCTAGGAATATCTGTTATTGCAGGAATTTTATATGTATCGGGTGAATGATTTAACAGCTTTCCATTTTTATCGTATTTCATTTCTTCCGAAGTTACCCAGCCTAAACATTGCACAAAAGCACCTTCAACCTGTCCCTTATCAATAAGATGATTTACGGAGGTCCCAACATCGTGCAAAATATCAGTTCTCAATAGCTGATGTCTTCCTGTTAAAATATCAACTTCAACTTCTGAAATTGCCATTCCAAAAGCAAAATAATTAAATGGTGTTCCTCTCCCTTTTTCCCTATCGAAATGAATATCAGGTGTTTTATAAAATCCGGTTGAGCTTAAACTATATTGATTTATATAAGCAAAGCGAACCAATTCAGCAAAAGAAACCTCATATTTCCCATCCTGAACAATATTATCTTTAAAATAAATAGATTCTTGGCAATCAGGAAACATTTTGATAAAGGCATTTGATAAACGTACAATTAATTTATCACAGGCGTTTTTTACTGCCATCCCATTTAAATCAGTTCCTGATGAAGCTGCTGTAGCAGAAGCATTTGGAACTTTTGATGTATTGGTTGCGGTAATATTAACTTTATTGGCATCAATACCTAAAACATCAGCTGCAATTTGCCTGATTTTTGTGTGCAATCCTTGCCCCATTTCAGTGCCGCCATGATTTACATTTACACTTCCGTCTTGATAAATATTCACTAAAGCACCTGCTTGATTTAAAAAGGATGTTGTGAAGGATATTCCAAATTTTACGGGAGTCATAGCCAATCCCCGTTTTATATATTCATTTTTCGAATTAAATTGATTAATTGATTCTCTGCGTTTGAAATAATCGCTGGAATCAGTCAACTTCTTATAAATTATTGGCAAGCGGTTTACACCAATATTCTGGCCATAATGTGTTGTATTTCGCTCATTTTCACCATAAAAATTGAGTAAACGAATCTCTGATGAATCTTTCTTTAAAAATCTTGATATCCGATCAATAATTGTTTCTATTACTGCAATCCCTTGTGGACCACCAAACCCGCGGAAAGCTGTATTGGATGGAATATTTGATTTCCAGACTAAGCCTTGAACGTGTACAGTTGGCAGAAAATATGCATTATCAATATGAAATAGAGCACGTTCCAAAATAGCCATGCTCAAATCCAAAGCGGAACCACCGTTTGAATTTAACATAATATCCAAGCCTAAAATGTGACCTTCTTCATCAAAACCCACTTCGTAGGTTGAATAAAACTCATGTCGTTTTCCTGTCGTCAATTGATCAATATCTCTGCTTAGATGCATTTCGACAGGCTTTTGTGCGTGCTGCGCTAGAAGTGCTGCCCACGCAGCAATATGATTTGCCTGAGTTTCTTTTCCACCAAAAGCTCCACCCATTCGTTTTACTTCAACCTCAACTTCATTTCGCGAAACCCCTAAAATCTTTGCCACAACTGCCTGAGTTTCATCAGGATGCTGTGATGAACTGTAAATAAGCATTTCCTTGCCCTCTTGAGGTACAGCTAATGCGGTTTGAGTTTCTAAATACCAATGTTCTTGTCCACCGGTATGCAATTCTCCTATCAATTGATGCGGAGCATTCTGAATAGCTCCTTGCCAATCGCCATTTTCAATTTTTCGGACTTTTTGAAAAGTTTCGCTATTTTCTAAAGCATTTTCCAAACCAATTATTGCAGGAAGTTCATCGTACTCTATCTCAATAAGTTGGGTAGCTTTGTAGGCTGTTTCTTTATCTATTGCTGCAATTAAAGCGATTGGAGCGCCAATAAAATTAACTTCATTTTCAACCAAACATTGCTCATCATGTGCTATGGGGCCCATTTGGTTAATTCCGGGAATATCTTTATGAGTAATAATGCAAATAACTCCTTCTAAAGCTTTTGCTTTGAAACAATTTAAGTTTTTTATTTTGGCATGTGCTGAAGTGCTGTAGACCAAATGGCCTATCAAAGCATCTTCGCTTAGTTTCATATCATGAATATATACAGATTCACCACTAACGTGAAAACGGATACTGTTATGCTCTGTAGATTGTTGCGTCATTGTTTTGGGTTTAGACCTTCAAAAATAAGAAAAAAACCTATCAAAAGGAAGCTATCTAAAAAGGTGCAATAAACCTTATTATTTGCTTTGTGTCCTTTGTGTGAACTTTGTGATCCTTTGTGGTTCAGTTATTTATGTTTTACCACAAAGTCGCACTAAGGAGACACAAAGGTATACAAAGGACTTTTTAGACAGCCTCTTGTGCACTTTTAAAATCCCAATAATTTTTCAATTGGAGAACTGCCTCCAAAAAGCATATTCTCCGGATATTCTAGCATTTCTTTCACTTTTACTAAAAAACCAACTGAATCTTTTCCGTCAATAACGCGATGATCATAGGACAGAGCCAAATACATAATTGGATGAATTTCAACTTTGCCATTAACAGCAATTGGGCGTTCAACAATATTATGCATTCCCAAAATAGCGCTTTGGGGAGGATTGATAATTGGTGTTGATAACATAGAACCAAAAACTCCTCCATTCGTAATGGTAAATGTTCCTCCTGTCATTTCCTCCAGACTCAATTTTCCATTTCTTGCTTTTACGGCTAATTCTTTGATTATAAATTCAATTTCGGCCAAATTTAAAGTTTCTGCATTACGAATAACCGGTACAACCAATCCCTTTGGAGAACTTACTGCAATACTTATATCAGCATAATCAAAGCTTATAATCTCATCGCCATTTATCATTGAATTTACTTGAGGGAAATGCTGCAAAGCTTCTGTGACTGCTTTAGTAAAAAAAGACATAAATCCCAGACCTACACCGTGTTGCTCTTTAAATTGCTCTTTGTATTTTTTTCGAATCTCCATAATTGGAGTCATATTCACTTCATTGAAAGTGGTAAGCATGGCAGTTTCATTCTTTACGGAAACCAATCGTTGAGCAAGCTTTTTCCTTAAAAGTGACATCTTTTTTGTTTCTTGATTGCGAGTTCCACCCCAAGAATTTAAATTTAAAGCGCCAGCTTTTTCTGAGACTTGCTTATCCTTGGCATCCAAATAAAACTCAACATCTTTTGTTCCCAAACGAAGCGATTTATAAAAAGTAGTGATTTCTCCTTCATCGATATTTTTTTCCTGCATCAGTTTACGGGCAAGAGGCGAAATATGAATATCAGACTCCGCAGGAACTGGATCAGCTGATTTCTTTTCTATTTTAGGAGATGGTTTTTCCTCTGCTTTAGGCTGACTTTCTTCTTTTTTTGGTGCCGCTGCAACTTCTTTTACTTCAAAACTTGAATCTATACTACATACAACTGTACCAATATCAACAGTATCACCTTCTTCAGCCAAAAGTTTAATTTTACCAGAAACCTCAGCACTGATGCTTAAAGTTGCTTTATCTGAATCTATTTCTGCAATTTCCTGATCCTTCTGAACCAAACTACCATCTTCTACTAACCACGATGCAATTTGTACCTCAGTAATTGATTCGCCCGGACTGGGCACTTTTATTTCTACAATCATTTTGATATGTTTTGTTCTGATTCAATAAATTGCTTCCAATTATTTCCTATACAAGCCATTTTACAAATTGTGCCAATTCGTGAACAATCGTTACATTCTTCAAATGTTTTTTCTATAATTTTTCGCTGCTGTTTTTGATGAAACTTACTTGAACCAGTTGCAGGACTACCAGTTGCAGGACGTGCAATTACAAAAAGGTTCAAATGTTCAAGTTCGGATCTAATAAATGGATTTGCGCCCATATTGTAAGGTTCTTCCTGAACCCACATTAAGTTCTTGGCATTTTTATATTTGGCCAATATTTGATCTATTTGTTTTTTAGGCAAAGGGTAAATTTGCTCTAAACGAACAATGGCTAAATTGTCATTTTTAAGTACCTTTTTTTCTGCCAATAAATCATAATATACTTTACCTGAACAAAATGCAATATTTTTTATTTTATCAGCATCTACATTTTTATCATCTATCAATTCCTGAAAACCTCCTTTAGCAAAATCATCTAAATCAGATACTGCTTCCTGTAGGCGCAATAAACTTTTTGGAGTAAAAATGACTAAAGGTTTGCGGAATTCACGCTTTAATTGCCTTCGCAAAATATGAAACATATTGGCAGGTGTAGTAACATTAGCAACCTGGAAATTATTATCGGCACAAAGAGTTAAAAATCTTTCCATCCGACCACTGGAATGTTCAGGCCCTTGACCTTCAAAACCATGAGGAAGAAGGATTACCAAATCGTTCATTACATTCCACTTATCCTCTGCACTGCTTAAAAATTGATCAAAAATAATTTGGGCAGCATTATTAAAATCACCAAACTGAGCTTCCCAAATTGTTAATTCATTAGGCGATGCCATAGCATAACCATATTCAAAACCTAAAACTCCATATTCAGATAATAAGGAATTATAAATATGAAAAGGAGCTTGGTTTTTACTTATGTTCTTTAAAGGAGTATATGTTTCTTCAGAATTGTCAATAGTGAATACAGCATGTCTATGCGAAAAAGTCCCTCGCTGAACATCCTGACCGCTGATTCGAACCGGAATGCCTTCATTAAGAAGAGATCCATAAGCAAATAATTCGCCCATTGCCCAATCTAGTTTTTGGTGCTTAAACACCATATCAAAGCGTGTTTTTTGAAGTCTTACAATTTTTCTGAAAAACTTTTTGTCAGGAGGAAGACTAGTAATTTTTTTGGCAATATCTTGTAAAACAGTCAATTTCACACCAGTTTTAGGTGATTTATCAAAATCAGAATTACTTGCTTTTTTAATGCCTTTCCATTCTTTTTCTAGAAATGAAGTAATGTTAGCACTTGTTATTTTTTTAGCGCTTACTAAAGATTCTTCAAGCAAATTATAAAAATCCGTCTCAATTTTAATTGCTTCCTCAGCTTTAATATCTTTTTGTACAAGCAGTTTTTTCTCATAAATTAGACGTGGATCATCATGATTTTCAATTGCTCTATACAAAACTGGTTGAGTAAAACGAGGTTCATCTCCTTCATTATGGCCATATTTTCGATAGCATAATAAATCAATAAATATATCTTTATGAAATCTTTGGCGATATTCTATAGCTAGCATAGTTGTAAAAGCCACGGCCTCAGCATCATCTCCATTGACATGGAAAACAGGAGCTTGAATTGTTTTGGCTACATCTGTGCAATAAGTAGAAGTGCGTGCATCGAGATAATTTGTAGTAAAACCAACTTGATTATTGATTACCAGATGCAAAGATCCTCCAGTTGTATAGCCTTTTAATTTAGACATTTGCGCAACTTCATAAACTATTCCCTGACCTGCAATTGAAGCATCACCATGTATTATTATCGGAATAATTGAATCTTCGGTAGTATCTGATTTAATATCATCAATATGAGCACGAGTTAGGCCTTGAACTACTGGATTAACAGCTTCCAAATGAGATGGGTTTGGAGAAAGAGTTAAAACAACATCTTTACCCTCATTTGTTTTTGTTTCAGAAGTATAACCCAAATGGTATTTTACATCTCCCAATAAAAAAGATTCCTCATATTCATTGCCGGAAAATTCGCTAAAAATCTGGTGGTAAGGCTTTCCCATAATATTGGCCAAGACATTCAATCGCCCACGATGCGCCATACCAATCATAAATTCTTTTATACCCTGCTCATTCCCATGTTCAATGGCAACATCTAATGCAGGAATAAGCGATTCGGCTCCTTCCAATGAAAAGCGTTTTTGACCTGGAAATTTTTTATGAATAAATTTTTCGAAACCAACAGCTTGAGTTAATTTATTTAAAATAGTAAGTTTTTCATCTCGAGAAAAAGAAGGCGTATTTCTAGATGTTTCCATCTTAGCTTTTAGCCAGGCAATTTCGTCCAAATTCCGAATATACACATATTCAACTGCAACTGATCCGCAATAAGTTTGATCGAGCATTTGAATAATATCTTTAAGCTTAGCCGCTCCCAAACCCACTTTTTTTCCAGCTTCAAATACTTTATTTAAATCATCTTTTTCCAGTTTATAATTTTGATAATCAAGTGAAGGGGAATAATTACGTCGTGTTCGAACGGGATTGGTTTTAGTAAATAAATGCCCTCTTTTACGGAAATCTTCAATCAGATTAATTACTTTGTATTCTGAAGATGAAACGCCATCGGCTTGTGCCGAATAATCATTTTTAAAAAACTCAAAGCCTTCAAAAAATTTACGCCAACCATATTCTAATTTCTCAGGATTTTCAAGAAATTGCAGATATAATGCTTCTATTTCTTCGGGGTTTGTATTTAAATAGGAAAATTTATCCATAACTAATATTTGCAAATAAATGGCGGTCTAGAACTGCTTTATTTATAATGGTTTTAAATAATTAACAAATTTAAAAAATAATACATAGCAAAAGCCTAAAAATGCAACGGAAATCCAGCTACCCAATTTGGCTATTCAATAAAAGATGCGTTAGAAATTTTTTTTGCCGCCAAAGCACTAATGCACTATAACTCACCAAAAATAATCCAAGTCTAAGACTTTTATGAACTGCACATGCAGCATCGACAATTAATTTTCCTATAACATTCATTTCTTGACGAATTGGATTAAAATCCCTTTGGTGATATTTTGTGTTTTGGAGCGTTGGTGGCATATTTTTATGCTTTTAAAATTAAGATACGAAATCGTATAGCACATCAAAAAACGAATTAGAAACATTCGATCTTAAAACATTTTAAACATTCTTGATTTTAAAACCTACACTTTTCATATCGTCCCAAAATTTTGGATAGGATTTAGCCACAACAGTAGGAGAATCAATTTTAATTTCTCCCAAAAGCATGCTCAAAGGAGCATATGACATTGCCATTCTATGGTCGGAATATACTCGAACCTTTCTTTTAGCTTCAAGTTTACCCGATGAAAGTTTGATATTGTCTTTTTCATCAGATATTATTGCACCTAAAGCACTTAGCTCATTTACTAATGCGTTTATCCTATCAGTTTCTTTTAATCGAAGATTGCTTAAGCCTGTAAACTCACCAGATATTTGCAGGCCAGCAGTAGTAGTGATTATTGTTTGAGCCAAATCCGGGTTGGCATAAAAATCCATTTTCAAAAATTTCGTTTCCTTTTTAGTTTTGCTTAAATGAACTCCTTCTTCTGTATATGTTGTTTGAACACCAAAATACCTAATGGTCTTTGTTTCATACGGTCAAAACCAGTGATATAAGAATTTACGTTAGTTCCTGCTGCAAAGGCAGTTATAAATCGCATTGCAGTTCCTGAATCCTGTATATCTCTTGTAAGTGAAATGTGTGAGCCTTTTAGCTTAAGCAAAGCTTCCAGCGAAGTTTGTAATATTTTAGTGTCATTGCTTTCTGAAAGATTCTCGATATTTAAATCTTCTGTTCCCAAAATAGCGTCAATTATCAGCAATCTGGCGCTTTCACTTTTTGAAGCAGGCAACTGAATACATCCTTTTAAATCGCGGTTGTCTTTTTTAATTAGAAAAGCCATAAATAACGTATTTTAAAGATTTTAATATCTGATTTTTAGCGACTTGCACATTAATTTCACATTGACCAATTTGCTTCAATAAGCTAAAATTTAAAAGCTCACCTTCTTTCTTTTTATCCTGCAAAACTAAAGTAGCTATCATTTCTATTTGACTTTCTTTAATACGTAAGTGATTAAAATATTGGCGAATTTTTTGTTCTATTTTAAGCGCTTGATCATTAGGCATTTTTAAAATTTCAACAGACAAATAGGCTTCCGCAAGCATTCCAATAGCAATTGCTTCACCATGTAATAAAGGAGTTTCAGTTTCCATAAAAAACGACTCTATAGCATGTCCAATTGAATGTCCATAATTAAGCACTTTCCGCAAACCTTTTTCTGCAGGATCTTGATCAACAATTTGTTTTTTGATTCTAATTGATTTTTCGATATAAGGAATTAAATACTTGGGTTCCAGATATTTTATTCCACATAATTCTAACCAATATTTTTCATCAGCAATCAGGCCATGTTTTAGCATTTCAGCAAAGGCAGAAAGTATTTGCTCCTGAGGAAGTGTTTCTAAAAAACGCTCATCAATTATAATTTGTTTTGGAGCTAAAAAAAGCCCGACTTGATTTTTCAAATGCCCAAGATTAATGCCTGTTTTACCGCCGATGGAAGCATCAACCATTGAGAGCAATGAAGTTGGAATATTTACAAAATCCATTCCTCGCTTAAAAGTTGAAGCAACAAAACCACCTAAATCGCTAATAATTCCGCCTCCTAAATTTATTAATAAAGAATGTCTGTCGGCACCACCATCGGTAAGGCTTTCCCACAAATGAGCAGCAATTTCGATGCTTTTATTTTCTTCGCCGGAATCAACTACCAGAAGTTCCGCGTCCAAAAGCTTTTCGGAGTCAAAAGACAAAATAGGATAACAATGTTCGTAGGTGTTTTCATCCATCAAAACGAATAATTTTGAATACATTTTTGTATCCAAATATTCATCTAAAGAGTTTCCGGCATTTACTCCAAATAAAATGGAATAATCAGCTGTCTGAATTGTTATGGCTTTATCCATTAGGCAAAAATAAGGATTATTTGGTTTTACTCTAAACTGAATTTTAACAAGTGGTTTTGAGCCCGTTTAATTTTAAATGTGTTTTAAATTTTCCGATTTCTATTTTATTTTTTTAGTGAAATTTTGTGTATTGGTGATTTGGTGGCATAGTTTTTTTGCCACTAAAGCACAAAAACACCAAAACGCACCAAAAACCCAGCTAAAGAAAATTCATATAATAAATTCAGACAGATTATTATTTTAGACAAATATTAATATAGGGACAGTACTGACAGTTCTGTTTTTCACTTGTTTGCATAAATGGAGTGTTTTCATCGAAAAGCTCGTAAAAGAAATCCGACAAACCTTTTTCAAAATTTTCCAGTACTTCATCGGATAGAGTTCCTTCTTGTGATTTGCCTAAAAAAACATAAGGATCATTCACATTTCGCAAAGCGATTATTCCACTTTGAATATCTTGTGTAGGATTGCTTTCTTTTAGCAACCATGCATAGCATAAAAGCTGAACTGATTTTTCGTGTTTTGCATCGGTAAACATATCTTCAAATTGAATTTTGTTTAAAGAGCTTTCGCTGACCGCACCTGTTTTATAGTCTAAAACGCGCAGCATCCGATTCCAGGAATCAATTCTATCGGCAGAGCCAAAAATCTTAATTTTTAATCCTTCTTGATCGAGTATAATATGTCTTTCCAGTTTTTGTTCCAAACCAATAATTGTCCAATATCCGCCATTTTTCAAATTCTCTACAAGCAACTTTTTTTCAGTATCAAAAAAACGCTCCAAATACCGTTCTATTCCTTTTAATGTGAGAAGGTTTTGGCCGGAATCAAGAATTTGTCCTTTGGCTTCTGATTTTGCGTGAATCTGAACTTCTTCGAGCATCCGATTTCTCATTTTTGACAAATCATCAAGATTTATGGCTTTATTTATAAAAGGTTTAAACAAATTTTCCAATGTGTGATGAATGATGTTTCCCATCATTCTATCATCTATAAAGCTCTCTTCTTGTTCAGGCTCGCTAATTTTTAGAATATGCTTAAAGTAAAATTTTAGCGGGCAGTTGATATAGGTGTTTATTGCTGTAGGTGAAAAGCCTTTTCCTGCAATCGAAGCCAACTTTTCTTGAATGGATTTATCTTTTTCAACGCTTATTTTCAATCGATTACCGGGCTTTATTTCCTTGAAATTATATAATTGTTCGCTAATACTTGATTGCGGATTGTATTCAGGAAGCTCCAACATAAGTTGTGTAATGAATCTGCTTTTTTCACCGCCCAATAGCTTGCCTGCCGTAGTGCTATAAAGTAAATGGATATTTTTAGCTCGCTGCAATAAACGATAGAAATGATAAGCAAAAACGGAATTCTTTTCTTTGTAAGTTGGGAGATTAAACATTCGTTTAATATCAACAGGAATAAAGGAATTCGACATTTTCCCTGAAGGCAATATATCTTCGTTTACTGATAAGATGATAAGGTTTTCGAAATCGAGTACACGCGTTTCGAGCAAACCCATAAGCTGCAATCCTTTGAGCGGCTCGCCGTGAAAAGCTTGACTTTGATTACCTATAAGCTGTTCAAATACAATTTTAAATTCCTGCAAATTATGAGGAAACCCATATTTTTTAATACGATCAGATAAACGATTCAGCATACGGGCATAAAGCATAAATGCTTCCCAATCAGATGAATATCTCAGCTGCAAATCTTTATCAGCATCTTGATACAGCACTGAAAATCTATCAATCAAATCCTGAAAAAAGATAATTGCTTTCTCTGCCTGATTTTCAAAATCGATAAATAGAAAAGCATTGTTAGCTTTGTTTGATTGATCAAATAATTCATGCAACTCCAATACTGTCCAATAAAGCTGTTTTTGAATTCCTGAAATGATTTCTGAGTTTTTTCCAAAAAAATCAGCAATTATAGGGTTTTTTAAAAGCTGTACTAAATCTTCGTTTAAGAATCGTAATAGCGATTGTCCTTTTAATTTTTGCCGGCGATGACCTGAAAACTGCATCTTAAAAAACAAACGTAATAATAAATGAGCTGATGTGTTTTTCAAGGGATAACCCATCGTAACATTTGTTTCGGCTAAAACTTCTTCATCTAAACTATTTAAAACAGGCATTAAAAGACTTTCATCAGCCAAGACAAGTGCAGTGTTAGAAAGATTTTTTTCAACCAAGCTTTTTGAATTTATTTTTTCGCTTAACAGTTCTGCAGCAATTTTTGCTTGCCCGACAACTCTAGGAACAGCAATGACATTTATTTCTTTGGTCTGCTCAAAATGTTTGGCTATAATCTCTTTATCAAATTTATACCAAGCTGCATATTTCCGTAAAAACAAACCTGCTTCTTGATTTTTGTTAGAGAAATAATAGTCATCCACATCCCAAAATAAATCTGCTTGTTTTGATTCATACAATGTGCGGATTATTTTTTCTTCAGAAAGAGTTAAGGCATTAAATCCTGCAAATATCAGTTTACTCCAATTCTGATTTGCCATAAGTTCAGTAATATGCTCTGCAACATATCGATATGAAAGGCCATTATAAGCAGCATTTTGACTTAAAATCCGTTGAGTAAAATATTGGTAATAATCATTTAGTTTGTGAAAGAATGCCAGGTAATTTTTTTGAAAATCAGTAAGGTCTTTTACTCCCAAATTCCACTCTCTGATTGCATAATCATCGCTTAAATAATTAAACAAAGCATTCGCATCGCCTAAATGCATATCAATTTCATTAAAATCATTTATCAGCATTGGCGCCCATTGTATAAATGTTTCAAAAGGCTGCGCTTCATCCCCGTCAAGTTCTTTATAAACGGCATAAAGTTCGAAGCTTAAATCAACATTGTCGAAAATTGTATAGGGTGATAAATGTTTGATAAAATCATCAATGGAAAACATTGTGGGAAGTAACATTGGAATACCCTTTTCCTGCAAATAGTTTTTAATAAAAACTTTAGCTCTGCGGTTAGGCGTTATAATACAAAGTTGGCTGAAATTATCATGATAGTCAATTAATAACTTATTGATTATATCTTCCAGGAAACTGCTTTGTTTTTTTGAAGCCATACTTAAATTCTTATTTTTTCGGCTTCGGCCAAAGTTTCCGGATTTCCAACATCTAACCAAAAAGATTCGTCGTGAAAATAGCCGCTAATACATTGTGTATCACATATATCTATATAGAAATCGATAATTGAAAATGCTTCTTTGTTTGGAAATAGATCAACACTTTTGGAGGAAAAGATATGGATTCCGGAAAAGGCTGCTTGAATCAGGTTTTTATTTTCCCAATCGCCTTTTTTTTCTCCTGTTTTAATATTTTCCCAAGCACGCAGCTGATTATGCTCATCAAAAAGTAAATAGCGCGAAGATTTTCTCTTTCGAATTGCCAGAGTTACAGAAGCACCAGTTAGCCTGTGATCGTGTAACATATCTTTTAAGGAAATATTACTAAGCACATCTACATTATAGATTAAAACTGGATCATCACCCCTGATAAAATCAGCGGCTTTACGCAAAGCACCCCCAGTATCCAAAAGCTGGTCACGCTCATCGGAAAAAAGAATTTTAAGTCCAAAGTTTTTATGCTTTTTCAAAAAAGCGATAATCTGATCTGCAAAATGATGAATATTTATTAATACTTCTGTAAAGCCTTCACTTTTCAGCTTTTCCAATTGATGCTGAATTAAGGGTACTCCCTGCACCTCAACAAGAGCTTTTGGTTTGTCTTTTGTTAGTGGAAATAATCGGGTACCTAATCCTGCAGCAAGAAGAATGGCTTTCACAGATATGTTTTTTGTTACGGCTAAGATAAGTATTCTACTTGAAAAACGGCGAGTCACCTAACAAAAAAAGCCGGCAAGCCGACTTTTTTATTCTCTATTGTAATTTTATTTTTTTATCCAGATCATCGACATAGTTTTTAAACTTTTTGTCGGTATCAACCAAATTATTCACTGTTTTTACAGCATGTAATACTGTTGCGTGGTCTTTGTTTCCACAATGCTGACCTATAGTAGCCAATGACGATTTAGTATGTTTTTTTGAGAAAAACATAGCCAATTGTCGAGCTTGAACTATTTCGCGTTTACGTGTTTTGCTGTTGATAATATCTAAAGGAAGGCTAAAATATTCGCAAACAACTTTTTGAATATATTCGATTGAAATCTCACGGTTAGTCGATTTCACATATTTATCGATGATTTGCTTTGCAAGATCAATATTAATTTCTTTTTTATTCAAGGAACTTTGCGCCATAATGCTGATTAAAGCTCCTTCCAATTCGCGAACACTGTTAGTTATACTATATGCGAGGTATTCAATCACATCTTGAGGCATTTCGATACCATCGTTGTATAATTTCTTTTGAATTATTGCGATACGAGTTTCTAAATCAGGAGCTTGCATATCAGCAGCAAGGCCCCACTTAAAACGAGAGATCAGGCGATTATTAAAACCTGTAAGTTCAACAGGTGGAATATCGGAAGTAATTACAATTTGTTTTCCATTTTGGTGTAAATGATTAAAAACCTGAAAAAAGACATCCAATGTTTTTTCTTTAGCTGCCAACAAATGGACATCATCAATAATTAATACGTCGATCATTTGATAGAAATGAATAAAATCATTCTGATTTCCATGGCGAATACTGTCGATAAACTGAGAAATAAATTGATTGGAGTGTAAATAAAGAACTGTTTTATCAGGGAAATTTTCACGAACCTGAAGACCAATTGCATGTGATAAATGAGTTTTTCCTAGTCCCGTTGGGCTATATAAAAATAATGGGTTAAAAGAAGTCTTTCCAGGATTTTCAGCAACTGCATATCCGGCAGAACGAGCCAGACGATTGCTATCACCTTCAACGAAATTAGCAAAGGAATTTGATTCTACCAGTTGAGAATTTACTTTTACTTTCTTAATTCCCGGAATAATAAATGGATTTGGAATATCTTTTGTCTTTCCTCTATTCATATTATAAGGCATTGAAACAGCAGGATTATTAATGGCTTCTTTACTGGAAGTTGGGAGCTTAATGCTTTTTTTATCATGTCCGGGCAAAGAATTATCCATTATAATACTGTATTCTAAGCGCCCACTAGCTCCAAGTTCTTTTTTAATAACCATTCGAATTAGCTTGATATAATGCTCCTCAAGCCATTCGTAAAAAAACTGACTAGGAACTTGTATAGTCAAAACATTATCAATTAATTTTAAAGGTTCAATTGGTTCGAACCAAGTTTTATACCCCTGAATGTTTACATTATCCTGAATAAAACTTAGACAGTTATTCCAAACTTTAATGTGGTTTTTCTCCATTTTTACTTTTTAAGCGTTATTTAAATGCAAAGCTTTAGTCCTTCTATCTGAAATTAGTTTAACTTTTGAGCTCTATCTGGTAAATTTGCTATGCCCCTTTTAGACAAGACAAAAATGGATGTAAAAATGTGTAGAAAAATATATTTTTCTACTTGTTCTTTAATTTTTTTTTTGCTATACTAAGCCCAAGAAATAAAGATGGCATTTATTTAGCACTTCTTTAATTATTCGCGAAAACTGCCTGTAAATATGCGTTTTACATTAAAAACTTCTTTAAACTAAGTAACACAATTAGATATGTCTGATTAATATAAGCAACTGTAAATATGCACTTAATAGAAAGGAGTTTTATACTGAAAATTGAGTTTAACAGTAGAATACATGAAAATCTAAAATCTAAAAATCGATTTTCATCCTGATAGCAAAAATCCATAAAAAAAGAACGCAAATTCTCAAGCTAATTATGAACTTTTAAACATACTTTTTAACAAAATTTATACTCAAAAAAAGAGCTTATTCTTCTCCATCATAACAAAATATATTTTCTATTTTTGCAATGATATACTGCCAATTAGACAGACCTTTGTTAAATGAATGGTTTTTGTACTATTAGCAAGCGTAATAGAAAATTTATACATTGAAACAAATCAAAATGAATCTTATAGTGAGAAGAAAAATCAATTAATGAGTTTCAATAGCAACATAAAGATAAAATATCACACATGAAACAATTATTCAAAAAATTAATGGGAAACAAATCCCAACGCGATATAAAAGCTATTGACCCAATACTAAAAAAAACTTTAGCCGCATACAAACACATTTCAACATTAAATGCTGATGAGCTGCGGGCCAAAACTCTTGAGTTTAAACAACGTATTCAAGAATCCATTCAAGAAGTTGATAATGAAATTAATAAATTAAAACAAAATATTGAAGAAGATCAGAGTATCAGCATCGACGAAAAAGAGAATATTTATTTGCAAATCGACAAACTAAGTGAAAAGCAATACGAAATAACTCAAGAAACTCTCAACGAAATACTTCCTGAAGCTTTTTCTGTCGTAAAAGCAACTGCGGCACTCTTCAAAGAAAATAAAGAAGTTGAAGTTACTACATCTGAGCACGATAGAGATCTTGCTGCAAAATTTGATAATGTTAACATTCGAGGAGAAAAAACCTATTATATTAACGAATGGATGGCTGGTGGCAGCATGATTAAATGGGACATGGTACATTACGATGTTCAGCTGATTGGCGGCATTGTATTACATGAAGGAAAAGTAGCTGAAATGGCTACAGGTGAAGGTAAAACATTGGTTGCAACTTTACCTGTTTATTTGAATGCACTAGCTGGTAATGGAGTGCACCTTGTTACCGTGAATGACTATTTGGCAAAACGTGATGCCGAATGGATGGGAATGTTATTTGAATTCCATGGATTAACAGTTGATTGTATTGATAAACATGAACCAAACTCAGATGCTCGCCGTAAAGCATATCTTGCTGATGTTACTTATGGTACTAACAACGAATTCGGATTTGATTATTTGCGCGATAATATGACCAGCAATCCTGATGAATTGGTTCAACGCAAGCATAATTATTCCATTGTGGATGAGGTTGACTCAGTTCTAATAGATGATGCAAGGACACCATTAATTATTTCAGGGCCCACTCCAAAAGGCGACAATCAAGAATTTGATGCTTTAAAACCAAATATCGAGCGCTTGTATCAAGCTCAACGTAAATTGGTTACATCTATTTTAGCCGAATCAAAAAAAATACTCAGTTCTAATCCAAACGATGAGCAAGCGAAAAAAGGCGGAGAACTTCTTTTCAGAGCTTTTCGCGGATTGCCTAAGAATAAAGCTTTAATCAAGTTTCTAAGTGAACCTGGGATGAAGACTCTAATGCAAAAGACTGAGAATTTTTACATGCAGGAGCAAAACAAGCATATGCACATCGTTGATGATGAGTTGTTTTTTGTTATAGATGAAAAGCACAACTCCATAGATTTAACAGATAAAGGAATTGATTTAATGACAGCATCTTATGACGATTCTGATTTTTACATCTTACCCGATATTGGTGCCGATATAGCAGATCTTGAGAAAAAGAATTTATCACCAGCTGAAAAAGCTCAGCAAAAAAGTGAGCTTTTACGGAATTATGCAATAAAATCGGAGCGTGTGCATACTGTAAATCAACTCTTAAAAGCTTATGCTCTTTTCGAGATTGATGTGGAATATGTGATTATCGAAAATAAAATTAAGATTGTTGATGAACAATCTGGCCGTATTATGGAAGGTCGTCGTTATTCCGATGGATTGCATCAAGCTATTGAAGCGAAAGAAAATGTGAAAATAGAAGCGGCCACTCAAACTTATGCGACAGTAACACTTCAGAATTATTTTCGAATGTACAAAAAACTTTCAGGAATGACTGGTACTGCCGAAACTGAAGCTGGAGAATTATGGGATATTTATAAGTTAGATGTTGTTGTAATTCCAACTAACCGACCTATTGATCGAGACGACCGCGAAGATTTTGTGTTTAAAACAACACGCGAAAAATTCAATGCTGTTACTGATGAAATTGTTACTTTAGTTGAACAAGGAAGACCAGTATTGGTTGGTACAACTTCTGTTGAAACTTCGGAATTGCTTAGCCGTATGCTTAATCGTAAAGGCATTAATCACAATGTGTTGAATGCTAAATTGCATCAACGTGAAGCAGATATTGTAGCTCAAGCCGGTCAACCCGGCACGGTAACAATTGCTACCAATATGGCCGGTCGTGGTACTGATATTAAGATAACTGAAGATGTGAAAAAAGCCGGCGGTCTGGCTATTGTCGGCACCGAGCGACATGAATCTCGTCGTGTAGATCGTCAGCTTCGTGGACGTGCAGGTCGTCAGGGAGATCCTGGAAGTTCGCAGTTTTTTGTTGCTTTGGAGGATAATTTGATGCGTATGTTCGGATCTGAGCGTATTGCCAAAATTATGGATAGATTAGGTTTAGAAGAAGGAGAAGTTATTCAGCATTCGATGATTACCAAATCTATTGAGCGTGCTCAAAAGAAAGTTGAAGAAAATAACTTTGGTGTTCGTAAACGTCTGCTCGAATACGATGATGTTATGAATACTCAACGCGAAGCAATCTATACCAAAAGAAGAAACGCTCTATACGGCGAACGATTAGCTATTGATATTTCCAATATGCTTTATGATTATATTGAGCAATTGGTTGCCGAATACAAAGATTTGGCCGATTATGAAGGCTTAAATATGGAATTGTTGACTACTGTGTTGATTGAGGCTCCTTTCGACAGTAAAACCTTTACCAGCAATAATGAAAATGAACTTACACAACAAATTTTTGATCGTGTTTATGACAATTATAAGTTGAAATCAAATGCTATTGCTCAGAAAGTATATCCTGTTATTAAAGACGTGCTTGAAAAGCAAACTACATACGAAAACATTGCTATTCCGATAACTGATGGAGCAAAAACACATAATATTATTACAAATCTTGAAAAAGCATATAACGATAGTTTAAAGGAAATTCCTCTGTCGATTGAAAAAGGACTGACTCTCAGTATTATAGACAATGCATGGAAAGAACACCTACGTGAATTAGACGATTTAAAACAATCGGTTCAAAATGCTAGTTACGAACAAAAAGATCCTCTCTTAATTTACAAATTCGAATCGTTTAATCTTTTCAAAGATATGGTTCAAATAAACAATAAAGAGATTAGCAGCTTCTTAATAAAAGGCGATTTACCTAAGCAACAAACAACTTTGCGCGAAGCTAAATTACCTCAAGCTAATAGAAACTTAAAAGAAGGTCGTGATGATTTGCTTTCGCAATCACATTCCGATACTCAAACAAAACAAAAACCACAACCTGTTAAAGTTGAGAAACAAGTTGGGCGCAATGACCAATGCCCTTGCGGCAGCGGCAAAAAATTTAAACATTGCCACGGAAAAGGAATATAGATTATTAGCCGGTTTTTCCGGCTTTTTTTTATGGTTGAATGATGCGATCATAAAGACCTTTCAGGCTTTTTTAACCTGACAGGTCGAAGCGACTTCATAGAGGTCGAATAATATGGCAAAAACTCAACCCCAAAGGGATTGCTACTAAATATTAGACAGAAAGCTTTCTGTTTAAATATCCAGTGATTTTAAAAAAAACTCCAAAAAAAACTCCTTCCGGTTTATCCGAAAGGAGCAAAAAAACTAAATGAAGATTATTATTATTTTTTAGTGCTTTCTTTTTTTGCGCTTTTATCACAAGCTGCTTTTGTTGTTTTATCACAAGCTGCTTTTTCTTCGGTTGTACATTCCTTTTTTGCAGTTTTATTGCAAGTGGTTTTGCAGTCTTTCTTGGTTTCAACCTTTTGAGGCGCTTTTTCAGTACCGTCAGTCTGTGCATTTAAAGTTAAAGACACTGTAAAAACAAAGGCTAAGGCTACTATTCCATAAACTAATTTTTTCATAATTATATATTTTTTAGAGCATTAAACAAACATCAAGATTTAATAATTAAGTCCATTAACTTTATATTCATCTAGACAAAGGCAAATATAAAGCAGTCAAACGCCCCTCAGTGTTAAGCCGTTGTTAAGAACTGTTAATGAGCTGTTAATTCGAATTCGAAAGTTGAATAATTCTGTTAATTTTGACAGATAAATCAATCATTAAACAAAAAGAGGATAATTTACATGAATAAACGTACCGGATTCTTACTTATTATTCTAACCTCTTTTGCAATTATTGGTATTGTAATATCTCAGGCATATTGGATTAAAAATGCTTATGAGCTAAAAAAAGAACAGTTCGAACAAAGAATACAAATGGGATTAAGGGCGGTTTCTAACACTTTATTTGAATTGCAAAATAATCCTGAAGCCCACAAAATATTCATGACTGACAGCAGTTGTACTCCAACAATAATATTTGAACACTTGAATTATTCACTTATTGATTCTTTGATTTCAAGTGAATTTGATTGCATGGAAATAAGAACTGATTATGAATACGGTGTTTATTTGAATGGCTCCAAAAAACTAATTGGAGGAAATTTCGAGCATTTTGAGCAGCAAATTATTAACTCTGATTATAAAACATCACTAAGCTGTTTACGCAGTGGATCACCTTATTTTCTAGCCATTTATATTCCTTATAGCGATAATCTGGTTTTACTTGACATGCTAATTGGATTTTTTATAACAGGTTTGTTTGTTTTGATTATCGGCTTTAGCTTCGTTTATACTGTCATAATTACTTATCGGCAAAAAAAGATTAGCCAGATAAAATACGATTTTGTAAACAATATGACTCATGAATTTAAAACGCCAATTGCCACGGTATCAGTAGCTAGCGAAATGTTATTACGACCTGATGTACAGAATAATGTAGAAAAACAAAAAAAATACTCACAAATCATTTTTGATGAAAATTTGCGACTAAAAAATCAGGTAGAACAAGTGTTACAAATAGCAGTACTTGACAAAAGCGAATTTCATATAAATAAAAATGAAATTGATGTTCATCAACTTTTAGATGAAACTATCCGCAATTGTGAAATTTTTATACACGATAGGAATGGTATTATCAACACAAACTATTCAGCCGCTCGTTCAAAAATCCGAGCAGACAAAATGCATCTTACTAACATTATCAGTAATTTGCTTGATAATGCCAATAAATATTCGCCTAATAAGCCAAATATAAAAGTGCGTACAAAAAATATTAAGAAGGGCATTTTGATTTCAATCGAGGATAAAGGCATTGGAGTAAAAGCTGAAGATCAAAAAACCATTTTCAAGCAATTTCATCGAGTTCATACCGGCAATATCCACGATGTTAAAGGATTTGGTTTAGGGTTATTTTATACAGAAAAAATGGTAAAAGAGCATGGTGGATTTGTTCGATTAATCAGTACCTTTGGAAGTGGTTCAACTTTCGAAATATATCTACCATTTAACGATTTACGAAACAATTAAAAATGGAAACAAAAGCTAAAATATTATTGGTTGAAGACGATGCTAACTTAAGTTTGGTTTTAAAAGATTATCTTGAAATGCTCGGCTACGAAACTGTATTGAAAAAAGATGGTGAAGAAGGTTTGCTTGCTTTTAGAGAAGAAGATTTTAATTTGTGTATATTGGATGTTATGATGCCAAAAAAAGACGGGTTCAGTCTTGCTCAAGATATTCGTAAGCTAAACAATGACATACCTATCATCTTTTTAACAGCCAAAACACTTAAGGATGACCGAATTACAGGCTTTAAAATGGGCTGCGACGATTATATTACTAAACCCTTCAGTACTGAAGAATTAAGCCTGAGGATTGAAGCCATTTTAAAACGTTGCGTTGTACAATATAGGCAAGAAAGCATTCCAAAGATTTTTGAGATTGGAAAATACCACTTTGATCATGAAAATATGGTGCTTAGTATTGAAGGAATTGAAAAAACATTAACGCGTAAAGAATCTGCTCTTTTAAAATTACTTTGTAAAAATAAAAACCAATTGGTAACGCGAGATTTTGCGTTAAAACAAATATGGGGTTCTAATGATTACTTTATTGGTCGAAGTATGGATGTATTTATAGCCAAATTGAGAAAAATGCTTAGTCAAGATTCCAATATTTCTATTAAAAACATTCATGGAACCGGTTTTAAACTTGAAATAAATGGGACTGAAAACTTAGCTAAATAACTATTTTATAGCTTAAGGACTTGTTTTAAAAATTTCATTTGTATGTAAAAAAAATGTAGTTTTGCATATTCACCAACAAGAAAATAAATTTGGAAACAGCTGATTACGACCCACTTTCGGGATTTCTTTTAATACTATGCAATTCCATATTCCGAACGCCTTTTGATATAAGTCTTATATTTTACATAGTACTATTACTAATTTTAATAATTGTATCTGCAACGGTATCAGGTAGTGAAACAGCTTTTTTTTCATTAAACCCCGCAGATTTACACGATCTTTCTGGTAAAAAAAACAAAATACATCAACGAATAAAAAGCCTGCTAGATAAACCCAAAAGCTTGTTAGCTACCATTTTAATAGCAAATAATTTTGTTAATGTTGGTATTATTATTCTGTCAGCTTACATTATAGATCGAAGTTTTGATTTTAGCACTTTTCCTGTTATTGGATTTTTCATTAAGGTAGTTATAGTCACTTTTATTTTATTGCTTTTTGGCGAGATAATGCCTAAGGTCTATGCCAATCAAAACAGTGTCCGTTTTGTTTTGAGCATATCAGCTCCAATGTATTATATCAATAAATTTTTAAACCCACTCAGTCGGGCACTTTCAATGTCCACTGCTATTATCGACAATCGAATAGCAAAAAAAGGACATTTAGTTTCCTTAAGTCAATTAGATGAGGCGATAGATATATCAACCGATGAGCATACTACAGAAGAAGAAAAGAACATCCTCAAAGGCATAGCAAAATTTGCAGATATAGAAGCCAGCGAAATTATGAAAGTTAGGATGGATATTATCGCCGTTGAAATAAATACTCCTTTTCTAAAACTCATTGAAACAATTTCTGAATCAGGTTTTTCGCGTATCCCTGTGTATGAAGAAAGCATGGATCAAATAAAAGGTGTGATTTACATTAAGGATTTGTTGCCACATTTAAACAAAGCTGATGATTTCAGTTGGTCTCAATTGCTTCGAGCTCCTTTTTATGTGCCTGAAAATAAAAAAATTAATGATTTGCTATCTGAATTTCGTCAAAAGAAAATTCACTTGGCTGTGGTGGTTGATGAATATGGTGGCACTTCGGGTATTATTACTTTGGAAGATGTTCTGGAGGAGATAGTAGGTGAAATTAGCGACGAATTTGACGTTTTAGATGATGATATCGATTATGAAAAAATAAATAATAATACATACATATTTGCCGCAAAAACTTCAATCATCGATTTCTGCAAAGTCTTGAAAATTAGTGACGAAATTTTTTATGAAGTGGATGGTGATTTTGACAGTATTGCAGGTTTATTTTTAGATATCTACGGCAATATTCCAAAAAAAGGTACTCGTGTTGTACTTCATAATTTTATCTTTACTGTTGAATCTCTCGATAATCGTAGAATAAAGAAGCTAAAAATTGAAATCTCAGATATATCGCTTTAAAGCAAAAAAAATAAAACCTTTTGTATTGGCATTGGTTATTGTAGGAATATTAATATTTTCTTCCTGTAACGATTATTCTCAGCCAAAACCAAGAGGTTATTTCCGAATTGACTTACCCGAAAAGGAATATTTTCCTATACAATTGGAGCTCCCCTATACTTTTGAAATTCCAGTCTATTCTCAATTAGAAAAGGATAATCATCCGATGGCCGAAAAATATTGGACCAATCTTATCTTTCCAACTCTAAATGCTAAAGTTCATCTTAGTTATAAACCATTAAACGGAAATTTAGCTGCCTTGCTAGATGATGTTCACAAGCTAGTTAACAAACACATTCCCAAGGCAAATGCTATAAATGAAAAGCTTTTTTTTAATGAAGAAAAAGGAGTCTTTGGTGTAGCCTATTATATTAAAGGAGTTGACGTAGCTTCTCCTTTCCAATTCTACTTAACCGATAGCACTAATCACTTCTTGCGAGGAGCACTTTATTTTAACCATAGTCCAAACAATGATTCTCTAGCACCAGTTATTGATTATTTGCAAGAAGACATCAAAAAGCTGATAGAGAGTTTCGAATGGAGAAACAATGGGAATTAGGTTTTATTCTTATTTGTTCCAGTCATTTTAAGTTATTAATGCATTTCGATTTATGCTACAATATAGCAAAATTAACTATATTTGCATCATCAATTTTTATGCAGAAAGTTAATATTAAATAGGGTATCATAAGATGAAAAACTATTTAATCATATTGAAATATTGACAAAATGAATAAATTTGATCTAGAAGATTGCTTAGTTGATTTTTCTGTTTTAATTATTGAAATAGTAAATGAAACGCCCAATTCAAAAGCAGGAAATCATTTATCAGGGCAAATAGTGCGTTCAGGAACATCTGTTGCATTAAATTATGGGGAAGCCCAAAGCGGCGAATCGAGTAAAGATTTTATTCACAAAATGAAAGTTGTACTGAAAGAATTAAGAGAAACATTTGTCTGCTTGAAAATAATTCACAAAGCCAAATTATATAAGTCAGAAGCAAATATAGAAAAAGCCAAAAGGGAGAATAATGAACTAATATCAATTTTTGTAAAAAGTATAGAAACGGCACAAAGAAATTTAAAAAATAAAAAGAAATAATTTAATATATAAAATCAAAATTCGTTAATCGGTGTTCCTTGTTCTTAAATCAAATAAAAAAATTGAATATGTAATATCAAAATTCGTTAATCGATGTTCCTTGTTCTTAAATCAAAAGAAAATGAATGCCGAACAAGGATTAACGATTTAAGATTTATGAAGTTTAATAAAATATGAAAAAATTGAATATGTAATATCAAAATTCGTTAATCGATGTTCCTTATTCTTAAATCAAATAAAAAAATTGAATATCGAACAAGGATTAACGATTTAGGATTTATGAAGTTTTAATAAAATAAAAAAATATGGAAAATAACGAAATGATGGCCCTCGGTATGATAGAAACCAGAGGCTTTGCAGCAATGGTAGAAGCTTCCGACGCAATGTTAAAAGCAGCCAAAGTAGAACTAGTTAGTTATGAAAAAACTGGTGGCGGATATGTTACTGCTGTTGTTAGAGGCGATGTTGCTTCTGTTCGTGCTGCTGTTGATGCCGGATTACGCGCTGCCGAAAAAGTAGGCGAAATTGTTTCAAGCCATATTATTCCACGTCCACATCAAAATGTAGACACTGCACTTCCTTTAGGAAAAAATAAATAACCCAACAAAACATATGAAAAATTCTAAATCACATATAGATCTTAGAACATATATATTCTTAGATTCGCTGCAATCGCAGATGGCATCATATATTTCAACCGTTTCCAGAGGTTTTCTTCCTGTTGGCGGACAATCGAGCTGTATAATTGAGATTGCTCCAGGCATTGAAATTAATGCTTTAACCGATGTTGCTATCAAAGCAACTAATGTAAAACCCGGCCTTCAAATTGTTGAACGTGCATTTGGAATGCTCGAAGTACATTCCGATAGTCAGGGTGATACACGTATGGCGGGAGAAGCTGTTCTAAATCAGATTAAACAAGTTGAAGAAAATAGAATTCGACCAAGAATCCTTACCAGTCAATTGATAAAAAATGTAGACGATCATCACGCTCAATTAATAAACAGAAACCGTCGCGGCAGTATGTTATTAAAAGGCGAAACACTTTACGTTTTAGAAATGGAACCTGCCGGTTATGCATATTATGCTGGAAATGAAGCAGAAAAATCCGCCAACATTAAAATTATCGATGTTATTGGTTTTGGTAAATTTGGTAGGGTCTATATTAGTGGCGACGAAGCCGAAGTTCTGGAATGTAAGACTATCGTTGAAAAACGTTTAGCAGAAATTTCAGGAAGAGAAGATTATTAATCAAATTAAATATAGGAGATAAAATTATGGCTGATAATAGTTCAGAAGCATTAGGAATGATTGAAACACGCGGATTTGCTGCAATGGTAGAAGCTTCCGATGCAATGGTTAAAGCTGCGAAAGTAGAATTAGTTGGTTATGAAAAAACTGGTGGCGGATACGTTACTTCTATCGTACGTGGCGATGTTGCCTCTGTAAGAGCGGCAATAGATGCTGGCCTTTCTGCCGGCGAAAAAGTTGGCGAAATCGTATCAAGCCATGTTATTCCTCGTCCTCATGCCAATGTCGATATTACATTGCCTTTAGGCCGTCAAAAATAATACAAGATGATTTTAGCAAGGGTAACAGGTACTATAGTCGCTAGTCAGAAAGCTGCAAAAATGGAGGGCATCAAGCTTTTATTGCTTGAAAAAATTGATCCCATCACTTTAAAAGGTAAAAACGACTTTGTTGTTGCAATGGATGGCGTAGGAGCCGGCAAGAACGAAATAGTTTTTTATGTTTCAGGAAGCAGCGCACGTTTGGCAGAAATTACTCTTGGTTTGCCTACCGATGCAACAGCAGTTGCTATCGTTGACGTAATAGAGCAAAACGGAAACTTTACCTATCAAAAAAATTAAGGAAACCTGATGATTTTAGGAAAAGTTGTTGGAACAATTACAAGCAGCTCGAACGCTATTGAGATTTCGGGAGGCCGGTACTTGTTAGTCAATAAATGCGATCAAAAAGGAAAACTTAAAAATGATTTTTTGGTAGCCCTCGATTTAGTAAGTGCAGGAAAAGACGAGATGGTAATGATTTCGGAAAGTACTTCAGCACGAGAAACTCCAACAACTAAAAACAAAGCTGTGGATGCAATCATCGTTGGAATTATCGATATGATTGATGAAAGCGATAAAGTGGTATACAAAAAATGACGGATAAAGAAAATATTATTGTTCTCGGAGCCTTAGAGTTTAGCAGTATTGTGATTGGTTTTCAGGCACTTGACCAAATGGTTAAAGTTGCGCCAATTCAAATTATCGATGCTCGAACAATCAGTTCAGGAAAATATTTAATTATTTTTAGTGGCGATGTGGCCTCAGTAGAATATGCTTATAAAGCAGGTTATGAAACAGGTGGAGCTTATATCGTCGATAAACTTTTCCTACCACAAGTCCATCCTGATGTTATTCCGGCCATTGGAAATACCCTTAATATTGGTGAATGGGACACTATTGGAATCATCGAAACATTATCTATCGTTTCCGGTATAGAATCTGCCGATAGTGCTGCCAAATCTGGTGGTGTAAAAATTATTGAAATCAGGTTGGCAGATGGTTATGGTGGCAAATCCTATGTGAAAATTATGGGCAGTCTGGATGCCGTTCAATCAGCAATGGCTGATGGCACAGCAAAAGCAAGAGAGAAAAATCTCCTAGGTATGGAAACTATCATTCCTCAACCACATAAAGAAATCAAGCCTTTCTTTATGAAATAAGATTAGAATAAATGGATCATTTAGAAGAAAATATACGTCAGTTAGTTCGTGAAGCCTTGCAGGATATTAAACTGAATGTCGACAAAAGCAGTCCAGTAGATAAAGTGGGGATTTTCTCAACTATGGATCAAGCTGTTCTTGCTGCTGAAGTTGCTTTTCATGAGCTAAGCAAACTTACTCTGGAAATACGCAAAGACATTATTGCCAGCATTCGTAAAGTATCAACAGATAATATCATCTTGCTTTCTAAAATGGCCAGTGAAGAAACAGGCATGGGTCGTTGGGAAGACAAAGTGATTAAAAACGAGCTAGCGATTAAAAAAACACCTGGCGTAGAAGACATTATCCCAGAAACTTTTTCCGACGATCATGGATTGGCATTGGTAGAACACGCTTCTTATGGAGTTCTAGGTTCAATATCGCCGAGCACCAACCCTACAGCATCCATTATCAGTAATTGCATTGGGATGATTGCAGCTGGGAATTCTGTTGTATTCAATGTTCATCCTGCTGCTAAAAAAGTATCTAATCTCTTAGTTAGCATGCTAAACAAAGGCATTATAGAAGCTGGGGGGCCTAAAAACTTAATCGCTACAGTAGAAGTTCCAACACTTGAGTCTGCCAATACTATGATGAGTCATCCAAAGGTAGCTATGCTTGTAGTTACAGGTGGCCCAGGCGTTGTGAAAGCAGCAATGAAAATGGAAAAGAAAACCATTGCAGCAGGTCCTGGAAATCCTCCAGTTGTTGTTGACGAAACTGCTGATCTTGTTAAAGCAGGAAAAGATATTGTTAATGGTGCAAGTTTCGATAATAACTTGATTTGTATTTGCGAAAAAGAAACTATTGTAGTAGAATCGGTTGCCGATCAACTAAAAGTTGAAATGGAGAAAAATGGCGCTTATATTTTATCGCCGGATCAAGTTAAGAAAGTAACGGAATTAGTAATTGCCGATCCTGGTAGGCCAGGGCATGAGGGAGCAGCAAACAAAGACTTTGTTGGCAAAAATGCTTCTGTCATAGCAAAAGCGATTGGCGTTAATGTTCCAGATTCTACGCGTTTATTGCTCTGCGAAGTAGATGCAAATCACCCTTTGGTTTGGACAGAACAATTGATGCCTGTAATGCCTTTGGTTCGTGTTCCCAATGTTGATGATGCAATAGACTTAGCAGTGAGATGTGAACACGGATTCCGACATACTGCTATCATGCATTCGCATAATATTGCTGCGCTAAGCAAAATGGCCAGAGTTATGGATTGTTCCATTTTTATTAAAAACGGGCCAAGTTATGCTGGTTTAGGAAAAGGAGGTGCAGGTTTTGCTTCTTTTACAATTGCCAGTCCTACGGGCGAAGGTGTTACAAGAGCAAGGACTTTTACGCGCGAAAGACGCTGTACTTTAGTCGATTTTTTTAGAATTATCTAATTGGATATAATTTATGAAGTTTGGCAAAATAATCGGTAGAGTAATTAGTACGCAAAAAGTTGAATCTTTTGAAGGCTTGAAATTGGTTTTAGTTCAACCGCTAAATGAAAAACTTGAATCAGCTGGCGATGCCATTGTTGCAGTTGATACGCTTCAATCCGATGTTGGACAAATTATCTATTTTGAAACATCTAAAGAAGCAAGTCGCATAATTGAAAAAGAAATGAACCCTTGCGATGCAGCCGTAATGGGTATAGTCGATGATATTAATCTTACAGAAAGCAAATGAGGCTGGGAAAAATTATAGGAACTGTTGTTTCGGACACTAAGGCCAATGGTTATGAATCGAGAAAAATACTCGTTGTTCAGCCAATTGATGCTGCCGAAAAGCCTGTTGGGACTTCTTTCTTAGCTATCGATGCAGTTCAGGCAGGTGTTGGCGATCTTGTTTTAACCATTGAAGAAGGCAACTCAGCCCGACAGGTTATTAAAGATGAAGATGCATTGACAGTGAAGACTGTTGTTGCAGCTATTGTTGATGAAATTTCGAAATGATAGAAAATTCAAATAGAAGAACTAAGGTTGCTGCTTTGCCAACTCATAACAGAAGAAATTATAATAGCGTTCAAAAACTTATGACCAATTCAAAAGAAAATACAATGAAAGATCGCGTAAAACGCATTGCTATTGGTGCAGATCATGGTGCTTTTGATGCTAAAGAAGCGATAAAAAGATACCTTGAAACAGTTGGCTATAAAGTATTTGATGTTGGAACGAATAATAATAAAGATAAAGTAGATTACCCCGATTTTGCACAAGCAGTAGCCAAAAAAGTGGTTAGCGGTGACTGCGAAAGAGGAATCATGCTTGATGCTGCCGGAATAGGCTCGTCGATGGCAGCAAATAAAGTAAAAGGTGCTCGCGCAGCGCTATGCTGGAATGAGGCAACGATTAAAAACAGTCGCGAACATAATAATGCCAATGTATTAACAATGGGAACATTACAACATTCAATTTCAGATATGTGTAGCATGAGCAAACTATGGCTCGAAACACGTTTTGAGGGTGGAAGGCACTGGCCTAGAATAAATAAAATGATGTCAATTGAAAGAATGTAAATTACGATGGAAGAAAACGAATTGATTGAAAAAATTACGAGAGAGATACTTGCTAAACTGGAAAAAGGTGGAGCTTCAATTAAAGGCATTATGTCTGATCAGAAAAGCTCTCCTCCAACAATATCAGCAACCGAATTAGCAGGATTAATAGATCATACTTTATTAAAACCAGGTGCCACAGAAAAACAGTTTGAACAATTATGCGCCGAAGCTTTGGAGTATAAATTTATGTCTGTTTGCGTTAATTCATCTTGGGTTCCTTATATTGCTAAAAAATTAAGAGGATCATCCGTAAAAGTATGTTCCGTGGTCGGGTTTCCGCTCGGCGAAATGGATACACGTAGCAAAGCCTTTGAAACTAGAAATGCAATAGCAAATGGTGCTCACGAGATAGATATGGTTATCAATACCAGCGCATTAAAATCCGGCAACTTAAAATTAGTTGAAGAAGATATTCGTGCAATTAAAAGAGCTTGTAGAAGTACAACAATCTTGAAAGTAATTATAGAAACTTCATTATTAACTGAAGCTGAAAAGATTATTGCCTGCGAAATTTCTAAAAAAGTAGGAGCCGATTTTGTAAAAACCAGTACCGGTTTTACCGGCGATGGTGCAACTGTTGAAGACGTAGCTTTAATGCGAAGAGTTGTCGGTCCAAAGATTGGCGTAAAAGCAAGTGGCGGAATCCGCGATTATAAAACAGCAGTTGCAATGATTAATGCCGGAGCCAATCGTATTGGTGCAGGCGGAAGCATTGCTATTGTAAGTGGAAGCGTAGCCAAAGGGAATTATTAAGCGTTGGAATTGGCTCCCGTCGACTTCGCTCAGGGCGGGTTTAGCTTTTGGTTAAGCAAAATTATAAATCAGCTTGATTTCCTTGTGCTATAAGGAGAGTAAGCTAACAGAAGAATTAGCTTGAATTTCCCCAGCCTTCAGGCTGGGAGTTGGTTAATTGAACATAAGAGGGCTTTAGCCCAAAAGTTAAAGCCTTTGAGAGAATCTGTAAAAATCAAGAAAATAATCATAATAAAAAATCTTTTAACGTTGAATATCAGAATTTTATAATAAAATATAAACTTGAAGTTTTGGGCTAAAGCCCAATCTTAAATTTTTATCAGCAACCCCGGCTGAAGTCCGGGGAAATTCAAAATTGCTAAGGCATTTTGAACAATAATTGGTATAATACTCGACTTTTACCTTCTTTTGTGGATAATAAATACCATTATTCAAAATGGCATCTTTTTACTTAAACGACTCATTTATTGGTTATAATAAAAATATACTATCTTTGAATATATTGAATGCACAATTAATTTTAGACATGCAAATAGAAATTATTAGATAAATAAACGTGTACAAACGCTTATAATCGTTTTTATTGTTGATATACAGTGATTTGATTAAAATTAATAGAACTTTGCCTATAGTAGAAATAAACTCAATTGTTTTTACACAGATGTTAGGGGCAAGGCAAAGAACAAAACAGAACCAGATAATAAAGGAATATTATGAGTGAAAATAAATCAATTTTCTTAACTGACAGTCCAAATATAGAACAAGATTCATTTCAAGTTCATACAAATATTGCTGAAACATTATATGACATCTTAACAAAACACAATGTCAGTAAAAACTCCTTTACAATTGGGCTTTTTGGGGAATGGGGTTCTGGAAAATCTTTTATAATTAATAAATTATATGAAAGAATAAAAAAGAATAAAGACAAGAATATAACCTATTTGTACATTGATATTTGGAAATATTCTGGTTTCCCATTATTGAGAAGTATTCTTTTTGATTTAGACAAACAATTTCTTCAGTTATATGTAAAAGACACAAATAAATATAGAGAGTTTTCTGATGGTTATAAAAAAAATGGACACAGTTTAAATTTTCAACTCAAATATACTAAGCATTTAAAAGAAGAGTCTAAATTAACGCCAAAAGAAAGTTGGGAGAGATTATACGGAACTTTAAAAAAATATAAGATTGTTTGGGTAATTCTTATTACTTTCTTATTGTTTTTTTTAGCACCATTATTATTACCTACTGATTTAAAAGAATCTAATACTTATAAAAGTTTTATTCCATTTCTTAATGCTATAAAATCATTCATATCTTTTACTGGAATAGGTGCAGTAATTTTGATTTTATTAAAAAAACCTATTCAAGATATTGGAAATCTTGTTTTTTTTAGAAGTGTTGTTAGAGATTACACCGAACAAGCTAACTTTTCCCCTGAACAATTTGAAGATATATTCAAAGATATATTGTATCCATCCGACCAACTACACCCGCTATTTCTTGGGAGAGAGTTGTAAATTTTGCGGCAACAGGTCTGCGAGTTTATTTACAGGATAGTCTGGGATTACTTCGAGCACCTTCTTGAGCCATTGGTATGGATTCACATTATTCTTTTTACAAGTGCCGAAGAAAGAATAGAATATAGCTGCCCGTTTTGCACCTTCGTGTGATCCGGCGAACAGATAATTCTTTCGACCCAGAGCATTTGGTCTGATAGCATTCTCTACCCAGTTATTGTCAATCTCCAGCGAACCGTCATACATAAAGTTGGATAATATATCCCAACGCTTTGAAGTATACTCTAAAGCTATCCCCATCGGACTCTTAGGCACGGCTGTCTTTTGCATTAAGGCAATTAGCTTCCCAA
>JAQIBR010000063.1 GCA_027858955.1 Bacteroidales bacterium | reverse complement strand
GTAATATCACGATTTACACCACGTCTGCCGGCATACTTATTGTTTTCATCGTAAACAGGCTGACAAAATTGGCTAATCCATGACTGTTTGCCGTCGGCTGTAAGTATTTGAAACTCTATTGGTTCGTGTAACACTTTAACTTTTTGAGTAAAGTGTTCGGTAAGTATTTCACGATATTCGGGAAGGCTGATTTCAATTAAAAGGTTTTTGTTTTTTATAAACGCTTCCTGTGGATAACCGGTAGTTTTTTCGCAGGCAGGTGAAATGTAAATATACTCGCCCTTCGGATTAATCCAATATTCGCAATCTGAAGCATAATCGGCCAAAAGGCGATATTTAGTTTCGCTTATCGTTAATGCCTGCTTCTGACGTTCTAATTCCTTTCGCCGAAAAGCACCTGTAATTACAGATGGCAAACGAAGCAGATAATTTTCGTGCTTAACAACATAATCGTCAACACCTAATTTAAGAGCCTCAACAGCAATATTCTCATCTCCTTGTCCGGTAACTATTACCATAGCTATGGAAAGCTTTCTTTCCTGACGAATTATTTTGCTGATTTCAAGGGCATTATATTTCGGCAAATTGTAATCGACCAATAGAACATCAAAATTGCTCAAAGTATCGCCTTTATCCGGCAAAAGGTTTAAAGCTTCCTCTCCTGTCGAAACTATTGTTAAATGAATATAAGGCGCATATTTTTTAAAATGATGCAAGGTTAAATCTATATCGCTTTTGTGATGCTCGATATATAAAACAGAGAGATGCTGTTTGTTTGAAAGTGCCTGATTTAAGGTATATTCTATTAGATTGGGGATTTTCTTTTGAAACCCTGTTTTTTTTGGAATATAGTCGTTAGCTCCGGTTTTTAATGCAGTTGTTGCAATTTCTTCTGAGCCTTCGCTTGTAAATATAATTATCGGGGTTTCGCAATTTTGTTCGCGTAATTCACTCAGCAAATCCATTCCATTTCCGTCGGGTAATTTTAAATCGAAAAGAGCAACATCAAAACTCTCTGCATCTTGCATTAGTTTTCTTGCTTCGGCCAAACGACTTACAGTTATCAGTTTAACCTTGGGCCAGCGATTTTTTATTTCTGCTCCAACAAGGTTGGCATCTGATTGATTGTCTTCGAGTAAGAGTATTTTTTGCATGGGATTACGTATTAATTTAACGGATTATTCAATACATTCCAATAAAGTTCTATTTGCGAAGCTACTTCTACAAATTTATCAAAATTTACGGGTTTTACAATATACGAATTTGCGCCAAGTTTATATGCTCTTTCAATATCGCCACTTTCAGATGATGATGTTAGAACAACTATAGGAATTGTATCATATTTTGGATGCGACTTAATGACTCTAAGAACTTCCAGGCCATCGACTTTAGGCAGCTTTAAATCGAGAAGAATAACAACAGGAAGCTGTTCTCCGGCATCCCATTTTTGAATGTAATCCAGTGCTTTAGCTCCGTCACGCGCCACCTGAATAGGATTTGTAAGATTTCTTTTTTTAAAAGCACGTAAAGTCAAGTCAACATCAATTGCATTGTCTTCTACAAGGAGGATGGGGTTGTTTTTATATTTTTCTGTCATTTTATTTATGTTGTTTTCATTGTGTTTAATGATTTTTAACCGCAAGGTTCGCTAAGGTTTTCGCAAAGTGCGCAATGCGTTTTTTTCTAGCATTTAATCTTTTTATGCAAGTCATCATAAATTATTAGCCACTCTTCTTATTCCATTTTTAATTAGTGCTACATTAAAATTTATCAACATTCCTAATTTACAATTTGAAAGCTTTAAATACGTTAATATCTGTGCCAGATAGACATCGTTTAATGCTTCTACAGATTTGATTTCAATAATTACTTTGTTTTCTACTAACAAATCCACTCTGTAACCAATTTCCAGATTTACTTCCTTGTAAATTAAAGGTAATGGTTTTTGCTTGATAACCGATAAACCACTTTGTTGAAGTTCATAATAAAGACATTCTTCATAGGCGCTTTCTAATAGGCCAGGACCTAATTCTTTATGGATTTTTAGAGCACAACTGACAATTATTTTAGATATTTCGTTTTCAGTCATTATTGATATATTTTCCATTTTCTCTTATGTTCTGTTCTTATTACGGCAAGATTCACTTTGAATTTATTTCTTAGCGTTCATTGCGTATTCCTTAGTGCTCTTTGCGTTTAAGTTCTTATAACCGCAAAGGTCGCTAAGGTTTTCGCAAAGTTCGCAATGAGTTTTTTACTTTGCGTTCATTGCTTATTTCTTAGCATTCATTGCATTTAAGTTTTTTTAACCGCAAAGGTCGCTAAGGTTTTCGCAAAGTTCGCAATGAGTTTTTTACTTAGCGTTCATTGCGTATTCCTTAGTGCTCTTTGCGTTTAAGTCTTTTTTATCTCCAAATAAAAAGTCGCTCCTTTCCCCACTTCACTTTCTGCCCAAATTTTCCCTTTCATTCGTTGCATAGCTTTGCTAACCATTGCAAGACCAATTCCTGTACCTTCGTATTCTTCGGCAAGGTGTAAACGATTGAAAATTTTAAATATCTTATCATGATACTTCATGTCAAAACCTACTCCATTATCTTTTACAAATATAAGCCATTGTGCATCGCTTTCGCTACATCCTATTTCAATTTGCGCTTTTTTGTTGTGAGAAGAAAATTTAATGGCATTATCAATCAAGTTTCGCATTACTAAATTTAAGCCGTCTTTATCGCCCTTAGGTATAAAAATTTCAGGAATATCAAGTTTAACATCTATCTTGTTTTCGCTAATCGTTTTTGAATAAAACAAAAACAAATTGTCCATTAAAGCTTTAAAATGAACATTTTCGTTTCGGAAAGCCTGACGTTCCATACGCGAATAGACTAACAAATCTTCAATTAAAGTGTTCATTTGCTGAGTACTATATCGAATATTAGTAATAAATCCGCGTGCTTCCTCGTTTAATTCATCAAAATAAGTATCGTGTAATAGCTGACTATAACCGTCAATACCACGTAATGGAGCTTTTAAATCGTGCGATACTGAGTAGGTAAAGGTTTCGAGTTCCTGATTAATTGCAGCAAACTGCGCGTTTGATTTCTCCAGTTTAGTTGATTGTGAATTTACGTCATCAACTAAATTTAATAAAGCATTTTGGCTTTTTGCCAAAGACGCGGTACGTTCTTTTACAAGTTTTTCCAAATGCAAACGATGCTTGCTAAGTTCTTTTTCT
>JAQIBR010000042.1 GCA_027858955.1 Bacteroidales bacterium | reverse complement strand
TGGAGCGAGAAGAATATTGGAGAGACAAATTTACAGAAACGAAAGAAGGTTTTGCGAAAAGTAGGGTGAAAAATATTTTTAGGATATTAACATTTTGAACTCCCCACCTGACAGGTCTTGCCGGTTATTTTCGTTTTTTCTTCTTTCTAATAGTCAGTGGCTTTTCCATCAAAGATTTCCAATCAGCTGGATTTTCTTCAGATAACTCTCTGGTTTCAATATAGTCATCAGTCCTAATTACATTTACATAAACGGGTTTGCCAATATACTCTTCTATAGATTTTAAAAGATGTTTCTCTTCTTCGGCACAAAAAGAAATAGCAAAACCGCGATGATCTCCACGTCCTGTACGTCCAACACGATGCACATAGTTCTCAGCTTGTTCGGGCAAATCGTAATTCACTACAAATTCAACTCTGTCAACATCAATTCCTCTGGCGCTGACATCTGTTGCAACCAAGACTTTTATTTTTCCGCTTTTAAAATCGCTCATGACATTAGTGCGGTCTTTTTGGTCTTTATCGCCGTGAATAGTTTTAGCCGAAATATCTGCACGTTCCATTGCTTTAGCAACTCTTTCGGCTCGCACTTTTGTTCTTACAAAAACCAATATTTTAGCTTCAGGATTTTCTTTAATTAATCTCTCAAGGAAAAATCTTTTATCGTCCATTTCCACAAAAGCCACTTTATGATTCACGTTTCTTGAAACAGGATCCTCGGGTGCTATTTGAATTCGAAAAGGCTTATCGACCAAGGAATAAGCAAGTTTTTTAATTTCTTTGTCGATGGTAGCCGAAAAGAAAAGTGTTTGACGTTTCTTAGGTAAGTGTGTGATTAATTGACGAATATCTTTGATAAAACCCAAAGCAAGCATATGATCTGCTTCATCCAAAACCAAAATATTGATTCGGTGAAGTTGAAGATGACCTTGACTTGTTAAATCGAATAAACGACCTGGAGTGGCCACCATAATATCGAAACCCTTTTGCAATTCTGCAATTTGAGGGTCTTGTTCCACGCCGCCAAATACTCCAAAAGTTTTCACTAAAGTACCTTGTTCAAGTTTGTTAAAAACTTCGGTAATTTGAATGGCTAGCTCGCGTGTAGGAACCATAACTACGGCACGAATTCCATCGTTGCGTCTTTGAGTTTTCTTGCGGTAATTTAAAACATCGATGATAGGAATGGCAAAAGCAGCCGTTTTACCTGTTCCCGTTTGGGCAATAGCCAATACATCATCACCCGAAAGTATCGGTTGAATTGATTTAAACTGGATATCGGTCGGTCGCTTAAAGCCAAGTGCGCGAATACTTTCTTTAAGTTCATCCGCGATTTTATAATCATCAAATTTCATTTCACGCTGATGTTTATATTTTCTTCAAATAATTGTTCAAATAATTGTTCAAATGTTGTTTAGAAGGGCAAATCGTCGTTGTCTTCTACATCCGATGGAAGGTCTGGAGAAGGAGAAGGCTCTGAGGCCTGCGCTTGTTCGTTTCCTTTATAGGCTTCTTTGTTTGCTCCGGGAGAACTTAGCTTCAATACTTTATCACCCTGAATTTCAGTAACATACTTTTTAACTCCATTGGAATCTTCGTAAGATCGTGTTCTTAATCGTCCCTCCAAATAAATTTGATCGCCTTTAATAATATTTTTTTCTGCCAAATAGCGCCATAAAACAATATTATGCCATTCGGTTTTATCTTGCCAATTGCCCTCCTTGTCTTTATAGCTTTCTGTTGTCGCCATTGAAAAAGAGGCTTTTTTAACGCCATTGTCAAATGTCATAACTTCCGGGTCTTTCCCCAGATGACCTACTAAAATTACTTTATTAATACCTGCCATGATTATATTTTTTAATGATTAATGCACTAAGATACAAAATGTTATTAGCGATTATTGGATAAATGTGTAGTTGTTGCGAATCATTTATCCAATGGCACTATTTATTTTTCAACTGACCAATCTGTTCCTTCTTTTGTATCTTTCAAGATAATATTTAATTTAGACAATTCGATTCGAATTAAATCGGCTGATGCCCAATCTTTATTAAGTTTTGCTTGTTGCCGTAATTCGATAAGAGTAGCCATAACGCCATTCATTAATTCATCATTTGTTTTATTTTGATCTTCATTCTTTAAGCCCAGAATATCAAAAACGAAGCTATTAAATTTTGATTGAAGTTTTTCTAAATCAGCAGAATTGATTTTTTCCAATCCGGCATTTACAGAATTAATAATCCTCACTGCATCAAATAAATGAGCGATTAGAATTGGCGTATTAAAATCGTCGTTCATTGCTGAATAGCAATTGTTTATCCACTCATCGATATTTGCACTTGATTCAGATTGTGCCTTAAGTTTTGGCAATAATTCGGATGCTGCCATCAATTTGGCAAAGCCTTTTTCGGCTGCCAGTAAAGCGGAATCGCTAAGATCTAATGTTGAGCGATAATGTGCCTGCATTATAAAAAAGCGAACCACCATTGGGCTAAATGCTTTGCTCAATTTATCATTATCACCGCTGAATAATTCATTTGGTAATAAAGTATTTCCAGTTGATTTGCTCATTTTTTGCCCGTTGAGCGTGAGCATATTTGCATGTAACCAATATTTTACGGGTTCCATTTTTCCGTTACTGGCTTTATTTTGAGCAATTTCACATTCGTGATGAGGAAATTTTAAATCCATTCCACCGCCATGAATATCAAATTGTTTGCCCAAATATTTAGAACTCATAACAGAGCATTCCATATGCCATCCCGGGAAACCTTCGCCCCAAGGTGACTTCCATCTCATAATATGTTCTGGAGAAGCTTTCTTCCAAAGGGCGAAATCTGCAGGATTACGTTTTTCTTCCTGACCTTCAAGTTCTCGTGTATTACTAATTAAGTCATCAATATTACGGCCCGAAAGTATTCCGTATTCATTATTGAACTCTTTATTGAAGGCTTCAACATCGAAGTATATTGAACCGTCGGTTTCGTAAGCAAGTTTCTTCATTAATATATCTTCAACCATTGATATCTGTTCAATAATATGACCAGTTGCTGTAGGTTCAATGCTTGGCGGCAGATTATTAAACATTTGCAAAACATGATGAAAATCGAGCGTATATTTCTGCACAATTTCCATCGGTTCTAATTTATCTAAACGTGCTTTTTTTGAGATTTTATCTTCTCCATTGTCATCATCATTTTCTAAATGACCGGCATCAGTAATATTTCTTACATATCTTACTTTATATCCTAGATGACTTAAATATCTGTAAATGACATCAAAAGATATAAAAGTGCGACTGTTTCCTAAATGTACTTCACTGTAAACTGTTGGCCCGCAAACATACATACCAATGTGGGGAGCATTGATGGGCTCAAAAATTTCTTTTTTGCGAGTAAGTGTATTATATACTATAAGCGAATTGTTCATTCGTTAATGATTTTTATATGTCTAATGGAACTTACAGGCTAAATTTTCATTCTTGGTTGATTTTGACTAACCTGCTCGTTTCATGCACAACAATTTTTTGCAAAATTAAGGCTTTTAACGGAATAGAGGTTTCTTTTTTATTTGATTTTTAATCAGATGAAGCCTGCATCTTTGCATATAAATCGCAAAGAGTGTTTTCGAAGTGATTGTCGTGTGCTTGACAAGCAGTAATTTTAAAAGAAAAACGATTTAGCTGGATATTTTCTTCCATAGGATAAAAATAGTAATTTATAGTTTTCCGCCGAGTACACAGGTTTTTTTAATTTTCTCAACCTTCCCGGTTAAATCGAAATATTCGAAGTATAAAATATAAATTCCGATTGCAGCTTTATCGCCTTCTTCAGTAATTCCGTCCCAGAAAATCTGACCGCTGACACCCATCAGTTCATTTTTTATCAAATGTCTTATATTTTGTCCATGAGCATTAAAAATCAACAGGTTAAGTGTATACCCGCTTTGTTCAAAATCATAATTTATCTGTAATAAATCATCAATACCATCTAAATCAGGCGAAAAAATTTCTGGATAAATTTGAACAATCTTTTCCTTATCAGCTTCAGTTTGAAATTGAGAATTTTGATAAGCAGGAGAACCGTAGTTAACGTTTGCTGCGGCTGATGTCCAATTATTAGTGCTATTTGTTTCAATTTCGGGCGAAAGTCTTTCTAAGGATACACCCTGAGTATTATTTATCAAAGCATTATGCATGCTTTCCTTGTAATTAAATGCATCAATTACAAAAGATTTATTAGAAGCTTTGCTCAATAAAATATTCCCTTCGATATTCGGTAATAGCGGAAAATTGTCGAATTCAAAAATGGCATCTGGGTTTTCCGAATAATAAACATCCAAAACTGATGTTTTGTTTTTGCATAATAGCAAATATTCATCCGGGAAAAGCTGACCGGTATTTATCTGAAAAGAATAATATGTAGAGTCGAAGATATCCAGATTAACTCTAGAAAACAGAAGTTTACGACTGTCAATAACTTTGTCAGAACGATTATAAAGTTCAACATATTCTCCATCATCGAGCCAGGCATTAAATAGAATTTCGTTGATGATTATATCACCTGATTCTGCTTCTTGAGGCATTGCAAAGAGCTTATTAAGATTCTCTAATTCGAAACCACAGCATCCAATAAGTGATGAATTTATATTTAGATCATATATAATATTTTCGACAAATGAATCAGCAAAGCTTATTTGTGCAAGATCATATTTAGGAGAAAATATTTCAACATTTAGTGGCGTACCTAAATCATTATCAACATAATAATTATGGGGATTTTTGAGTGCAAGGCTATCCATGCTTTTTGAAAAATGAAGCAGTAGAGTGTTTTGATTTATTACATCAATAGCTTCAAGTTTGGGCATCTGATAATCGATATAACGATTATTCAGGCTGTTAACAGATCCAGGTGTCCCACCTTGATGATTTTCTGATGCTGACCAATTAATGGATTGTTCGCAAAAATAATCTGATGAGATCATTTCTAAAGACCATCCGCCTTCAGCTTTAAAATCATCCTTATACCAAATATCAGTGTAGTTTAAATAATGGATCAACTGCCCTAAATTATTTTTTAAAACCAAGCTTGTGCCAGAATTACTTAAATTGAAAGAAGGCATAGCCAAAACATCTCCGAACTCATTAAATAGATTGATATTATCAAGATGAGTAATGATTAAAAAACTATTTGCCCTAAGTAAAATTTCAGAAAAAAGATAGAGGGAGCTTCCAATATTCAAACTCCATCCATTTAAAATAATTGGATAGAGAGTTCTGTTAAATAGCTCAAGATATTCCGTGTTTGGCAAGCCTTGTGATGGATCAGGATCGGCCATTATTTCATTTATAATAATATCGCCGTATTCAGCCACTTTTGGAAGTATAACTGATAAAGACAGCGATCCTGTGAGTTTTTGCCCGATACAATTTTTCAAATCTGGATCAAGAGAAAGTTCGTATACAACACCTAAATTAAATTTAGCATCGAAAATTAAATCGATGCTCTGATAGTCATCACTAATAATTATGCTTTTTGGGTTTCCAATTGATTGATCCACAGTATAATAATGCAAATAATTTAAAGATTCATCTTGCATTACCTGATTAAAGAAGACAGTAAGAATGGAATCATTTTTAATACTAGCAGATAGCGCTTCAGGCAAAATTAGCAGTTCAGAAAAAACGCTGTTTTTTTCTCCCGGCGTTCCTCCTGCACTATCAATACTTGCTTTCCAATTTTGTTCAGATAGACAAATATTTTCAGCTTGAATTTTTTCAATCGACCAACCACCACTAGCTTTTTCATTATCTTGATACCAATCATTTGTATAATTAACAACGTCGATAGTTTCACCTAGAGCATTAATTAAGGTTAGGGATTGTCCATCGTTAGTTAAGCTAAAATTTGAAAAGCCAACAACGGAATTATAAGCATTCATTGTTTCAGTAAAATTTGCATTGCATAGGATTAAATATTCATCTGACTTTAGAGTATAACTTGAGAAATCGTTTTCAGCATCACCAATTTTTAATTTCCAATCAGTCAGATCAATTGGATAAGCAGTACGATTGTAAACTTCAAGATATTCTATTTCCGGAAGACCAACACTAGGATTTGGATCTGCCATAATTTCGTTGAAAACAACATCGGCAAATTCGGCAATTTTTGAAAGTTCCAAATCAAAAACAAGAGCGCCACTTAATCTTTGGCCGATACAATTTTTCAAGTCTGTATCCAATGTAAGTTGATAGTCAACACGCAAACTAAATATATTTTCAAAAATTAAATCGACACTCTGATAATCATCACTTATAATTATACTTTTTGGATGGCCAATTGATTGATTTACAGTATAATTTTGTAAACCCTTTAAAGACTCATCTTGCATTACCTGATTAAAGATGACAGTAAGAATGGAATCGTTTTTAATACTTGTAGAAAGCACTTCAGGCAAAATAATCACATCAGAAAAGACACTGTTTTTTCCTCCCGGCGTGCCTCCGGCACTATCAATACTTGCTGTCCAATTTTGTTCTGATAAACAAACATTTCCAGCTTGTATTTTTTCAATCGACCAACCACCACTAGCTTTATCATTATCTTGATACCAATCATTTGTATAATTAACAACGTCGATAGTTTCACCAAGACAATTAATTAAGGAGAGAGATTGTCCATCATTAGTTAGACTGAAACTTGAAAAACCAACAGAGGAATTATACGCATTCATTGTATCAGTAAAATTTGCATTGCATAGGATTAAATACTCATCCGACTTTAGAGTATAACTTGAGAAATCATTTTCTGCATCTCCAATTTTGAGTTTCCAATCAGTCAGGTCAATTGGATAAGCCGTACGATTGTAAATTTCAAGATACTCAACTTCAGGAAGCCCAACACTTGGACTTGGATCAGCCATTATTTCATTGAAAACGACATCGGCAAATCCTGCAATTTTTGAAAGCTCCAGGTTAAAAATAAGCGTGCCACTTAGGTTTTGCCCAACACAATTTTTCAATGTTGCTTTAAGAGAGAGTTCGTATAAAAATCCCAAATTGAATTTATCAGCAAAAATCAGATCAACACTCTGATAATCATCGCTTATAGTTATGTTTTTGGGGTTTCCGATACTTTGATCAACGTCATAATATAGGAGCTTCGACAAAGTTTCAGAGTCCATTTTTTGATTGAAAATTATAGTAAGTAGAGAATCATTTTTGATACTTGCCGATAGCACTTCCGGCAAAAATATCACATCAGAAAAGACGCTGTTTTTTGCTCCGGGAGTGCCACCTGCACTATTAATACTTGCTGTCCAATTTTGTTCAGTTAAACATATATTTCCAGCTTGAATTTTTTCTAAGGACCAACCACCACTAGCTTTTTCATTATCTTGATACCAATCATTAGTATAGCTAACTTCGTCTATAGTTTCTTCTAACTCATTTATTAATGAGAGGCTTTGTCCGGTATTTGTAAGGCTAAAACTAGAAAAAGAGGCAACTGAACCATAAATTTCCATAGTATCTACATAAGCTGTGTTACACAAAATCAAATATTCACCAGACATCAAGGTCTGACTATTGAAGGTTTTTTCAGTATCGCCAATTTTCAACTTCCAATTAGTAAGATTAATATCGTAATCAGCGGTATTGTATATTTCAAGATATTCTACTTCTGGAAGACCAATAGATGGTGTAGGATCAGCCATAATTTCATTGAAAACAACATCAGCAAATAATGCATGGTTATATATAAAACTGTAATTCCCGCTTTCCAATACATTGTCAGCCAGGTCTTTAATATTACTTATTTGTAGATCCAAATTTTGATTTGCTGGAAAGTCATTTGAAAATTCGAGTAATACTTCACTAGGATTGATAAGGTTTAAGCTTGCCGATAATGGTGTTTGATCGCCCAGCTGGATGTAATAATTATCCGTGTTTTCAGCAGATAAAATTTCTACGGGTTCGTTAAATTGTATACTTAATTTGTTAGCTGAAACGACTTCGATATTTTCAACAATTGGAGGTTCTGTGTCAACAATAATGTAATTAACGGATACATTATCAAGAAAAAAGTTGTCGGCATAGGAACTAGTAAAACTACAGAATAAACCAAAATACGGATTATTTATATCTGACAAACTAAGTCCACTACATTCAGGAATGAAATTTCCGTTTTTATCCCAATCAACAAAAATATTCCAGTTTCCATCGGATGAATATATAACCTTTACATCAATATCAAAAGACGTTGCAATTCCGCCATTTGTTCCTCGGCAAATGGATTGAATTTGTTCTCCTTGCTGGTGGAAAAGTTGAATGGCATCTTCTCCTAATGCTTCGCCAAATTGAAGATAATATCCGTTTAAACTTTGAGAGAGATTACTATTGTCGGCCAATAAATAAACACGTGCGTTATTAGAACCAGAAGGACTAAAAGCCAAACGAATAGAAAAGTGCCATTCTAAACTATCAGTTAAACCAATTATGCTGGATAAATATGCAGTACCCGCTTCATTATGATTGAGTTGTAATTGAAAATTTGTGTTAACTTTGAATAGATTTTGGTCGCCAAGCCAAGTTGGATTGTTTGTAAAATCGCCATCCGAAAAATCATCATTTAACTGACACCAGCCAATCAGCGGAAACAATAATAGGGAAATAATAAAAACTCTCACAATTTTGCGTTGATTTTAAAGGGCTTTTTTTGAGATGTGATGTATATGCTTTAAATACATTCTAAAAATACTACTTTTGTATGCAAGAGTTCAAGTAAATGACCAAATAAAAATAATCAGATGAAAATAGCATTGATTGGCGCAACCGGTTTGGTAGGAAGTGTGATGTTAAATGTTTTGGAGAAAAGCAAACTACAAGTTGATGAGTTAATTGCAGTAGCGAGCGAACGTTCTCTTGGAAAAACCATAATATTTAAGCAAAAGGAACATACAGTTATTGGATTAGAAGAAGCTTTGGGAAAGAAGCTGGATATTGCTATTTTTTCGGCTGGAGGCCAAACGTCTAAAGAATGGACTCAGAAATTTGCAGATAAAGGCACATTTGTTATTGATAATTCATCAGCTTGGAGGATGGATAAAAACATTCCTTTGCTTGTTCCTGAAATTAATGGTTATGTCCTTAATAAAGATTCAAAAATTATTGCTAATCCTAATTGTTCAACTATTCAATTGGTAATGGCTTTAGCTCCTCTGCATCGGGAATATATAATTGAAAGACTGGTTATTTCTACTTACCAATCTGTTACAGGTTCTGGAGAAAAAGCAGTTAGACAAATGCAGGACGAACGTATTTGTCGCCTCCAAGCTCAAATGTTTTATCCGCACCCCATCGATTTGAATTTAATTCCACATGGCGGCGATTTTCTTGCAAATGGATATACCACCGAAGAAGAAAAGCTTGTGCATGAAACACATAAGATATTTGATGATTACAGCTTGAGAATAAGCGCTACTGTTGTTAGAGTACCCGTTTTTGGCGGCCATTCAGAAAGTGTAAATATTGAGTTTAAAAAAGAATTTGATTTGGGGAAAGTACGCGAATTATTGGAGAATTTTCCGGGAATAGTTGTCCAGGACGATCCTCAAAATAATCTTTATCCTATGCCAAAATATGCTGAAGGCAAAGATGCTGTTTTTGTTGGTCGAATTCGTAGAGATTTTAGTCAGCCTAAGACGTTGAATATGTGGGTAGTTTCAGACAATTTGCGAAAAGGAGCCGCTACAAATTCTATTCAAATTGCAGAATATTTGGTTGATCATAAACTAGTATAAAGCTTGATGCGGGATTTGGAATAAATGCCCGATATTTGTAAAATTAAAAAAACGCATTGGAAATTATTACTGACATCGAGCTTTTCCCAAAACTTGACTATCCTGTTGTTACAATTGGCAGGTTTGATGGCGTTCATCTTGGTCATCGAAAACTAATTGATCGTTTAAAAAATATTGCCAGAGAAAACATAGGGCAGTCAGTAATTATTACATTTAATCCTTCGCCTGAGGAAGTGCTTTATGCATCCGAAGAAAAGAAAATAAGATTGTTAAATATTCAGCAGGAAAAAGAAGAGCTTCTAAGAAATCTAGGGATAGATTATTTGCTGGTAATCCCTTTTACCGAAGCATTTTCAAAAATTACTTCCGAAGATTTTATCAAAGACTATTTAATTGAAAAGATTCATTTGAAAGAATTAGTTGTTGGTTTTTCTCATCATTTTGGTTACGATAGGGAAGGCGATTTTATTCAACTTAATAATTTAGGGAAAAAATATGGTTTTCGAGTTAATGAAATTCCTATGGAGGATATTCAAAAGCGGAATATCACAGCAGTTAAAATTCGGAAGTCTTTAAAAGACGGATTAATTAAAGAAGCAAATGAGCTGTTGGGATATCCATACAGCATTAGTGGATTAGTATTTCATGGAAATCAAATTGGTAGAACGATTGGTTTTCCCACAGCAAATATCGATGTAAAAGACACCTATAAAAACAAACTTATTCCAAAACAAGGCGTTTATGCTGTTCTTATTCAATGCCATGATAATCAATATAAAGGAATGGCTAACATTGGATACAGACCCACAATAAAACATGATAGGCCTACTCTAACTACAGAAGTTCACATCTTCAATTTTTCGAAGGAGATATATGGTAAAAATTTGACCATTTATTTTGTGCATCGTATTAGGGATGAAGTAAAATTTGATGGTTTGGAACAATTGAAAGAACAATTAGCGAAAGATCGCAAGCTGAGCTTACAAATTTTAGCGGACAATTAACCCAGTAACAAGAATATTTCACTAAATTATTACCATAATCAAATGCATAATTAATTGTTATTTTTTAAGCCAAGCGATTATATTTTCTTAATTTTGGTTAGTTATTAAGAAATAACCGCTTTGATTTAAACTAGCTGAACCATGAAAGATTGCATTCATTACGGAAATTGTGAAATCTGTTGTTGTGAAAAAACACCTTCTTTGTTTGATAAACTTTCAAAAACTGAATTTGAAGCACTTCATGACCAAAGAAAAGAAGTTGTTTTTAAACCTGGAGAGGTTATTTTTAAGCAGGGTACTGCACTAACTCATTTTGCCTGTTTTAAAGAAGGAATGGCAAAAGTTTATCATGAAAGACCCGAAGGAAGCAATATTCTAATTAATCTTGTTGGTTCGGGCAAGCTATGCGGAAGTATAGGCTTATATACTGACAATGTTCATCACGCAACTGTACAGGCATTGACCGATGTTAAAATCTGCTTAATTTCAGCTAAAAACATTGAAAAACTGCTGACCCAAAATAATGATATGGCCGTAGATTTAATAACTAATAAAAACGAAAGCATTATTGAGCTTACAAATAAATTGGCCAATCTAACTTATAAAAGTATGGCCGGTCGTGTCGCCGATGTATTGCTCTATCTTCAAAAAGACATATATAAAAGCGATTCTTTTGATTTAAATTTAACTCGACAGGATTTAGCTGATTTGGCTGCTATGACCAAAGAAAGCTTTATTCGTTCGCTTAAAGAGATGAAAGATTCTGGGATTATTAATGTCAATCGTAATCAAATAAACATCATCAATTTGAATGCATTATTACTAATTAGCGAAAAATAAGTTATACCAATTGTAGTTCAAAATGCCGCATAGCAAATTTTGAATTTATCCCGAACCTTCGGGAGTTAATGCCGATAGATCAACTAAGCCGCTAATTGAACGAAGTGAATTGAAAATCAGCGAAGGCAAAAAAAAATATTAATGCTGAGCTAAAATATGCGGCATTTAGTTGACTAATCGGTATTAGAGTTCTTAATCTCATTCTAATTATCGAGAATTAGGCTTATTGTACATTTAGCTGAATATCCTAAACTTTAGACCATTTGTTTTAAAAAACCTCCAAATCCAATTTATAACCAATAAAAATTACGAATTTTTTTCTTTAGCGCGGACATAAAATAAATTATTATAGGGTTAAAAAACCTTTATTATTTTACATTTGCTATTAAGTAAATATTATAATGCATATCATTGGTATACAACATTTTAAGTTATAGATTATTTCCTAAACCCCATTTTTTATTAGTCGATTTTAGACATAAAATAGATCTCTTTTTATTTTTTTATTCTTATAATTGATATATATCAATAAGTCTGTGATTAATATCATTGTTAGCTATGTAACAAAGAGATATTTTTGCTTCAAATAATAAACTAAATTAAATACACTAAATAAATTAAACACTCAAAAATTTAAAGTATTATGAAAACAAGATTCATTTTCCACATTTTACTGATGACTGCCGTTATATTTCTAGCTTCCTGCGTAAAAGAAGGCCCAGCAGGACTTGCTGGTGCTGATGGTGCTGATGGTGCCGACGGTACTAACGGTGTAGACGGTCAAGACGGCCAGGTAACTTGCTTAGTTTGCCATGGCGGATCTGCAATATCTTCTGCACAATTTCAATATGCTGCATCTGTTCACAAAGTAGGTGAATTCGTAGGTTATGCCGGTGGCCGCTCTTATTGTGCCGAATGCCACTCAAGTGAAGGATTTATAGAGTTTCAAACTACAGGAGATGTAGCTTCAAACATTTCAATGCCAAGCGCCTTTGATTGCGAAACTTGTCATCCACTGCACACTACATTTGGATATGCTGATTTTGGCCTTCGTGCTGATGGTCCAGTTGAATTGAAAATGGGTGCAACGTTAGATTTAGGTGGTGCCAGTAATTTATGTATTAATTGTCATCAATCACGTAGGGCTGAGCCTAATGTTACTAATCCTGGAGAAGAAACGTTTGCAATAACAAGTACACATTATGGTCCTCATCATGGTGCTCAAGCCAATGTATTGGCCGGAATAGGGTTTGCTGAGATTGCAGGTTCTGTTGATTATCCTGTTCAAGGAACATCTAAACACCTTGAACAAGCATCTTGTACTGCTTGCCATATGGGTGATTATGTTGACGGAGAAGGTGGCCATACTTGGAATCCAAGTTTAGCATCTTGTCAAGAATGTCATGCTACGACAAGTTTTGATTATGGTGGAGTTCAAACAGATATGGAAGCAAAATTTCATGAGTTACGCGAGCTATTAATTGCTGCAGGTGTTGTTGAAGGTGACGATGAACATGGATATCATCCTGTTGTTGGAACCCATCCAATGGTTCATGCACAAGCATTTTTTAACTGGGTTGGATTAGAAGAAGACCGTAGTTTTGGTGTTCATAATCCACAGTATGTTAATGCCTTGCTTACCAACAGTATTGATGCAATGAAAGTGGTAAAATAGTAATTTATTATTTAAAACCGATACTTTGAAACTCGCATTAAAAGAACATTTCTTTTAATGCGAGTTAATTAAATTCTGATGGCCAATAAAAACATATAAAGATGAAAAAAATTATAATTCTACTCGGCAGCTTGTTTTTGTTTGGCGCTTGTCAGTATGAAAGCATTAAACTCGAAGATATACCAGAACCGGAGCCAATTGATCCTACTGTAGACATTTCCTTTGTTAATGAAATTGTACCCATTTTTACTGATGGCGACAATTGCACTGTTTGTCATACAACAGGGAAAGAAGCCCCCGATTTAACAGCCGCTAATGCATATCAAAATATAATAAGTGGTGGATTCGTAATAGCTAATAACGCTGAGGGTTCTAAAATTTATACTTATCCAAATCCAACGGCATCAACCCATGTTTGGAAACATTATACAAGCCGAGAGGCAGAACTTTTGTTTACATGGATAAACCAAGGGGCCCAAGACAATTAAAACTTGTAAATATGAAAAGAAAAATATTTAGTTTCTTGATAATTTTCACCTTTTTGTCCGTTTCATTTGGTCAGGAAACAGAAAAACAAGAAAAAGAAAAAGATAAGCCGGTACGTGCTCCATGGAGCAGCGGTATTTTAATCGATCAGCAAACTTCCTTTATACCTTATGTTAGAACATTTGAATCTGTGATTCAACATCGTTTTGGAAGTATAAAAAGCGATTTTTCGGATTTATTTGGAATTTATTCTCCCGGAGCAAACCTAAGAATGGGCTTTAACTATGTTATCCTTAAAAATGTACAAATTGGCTATGGTTTGACTAAAGGGCAAATGTATAACGATTTCAACATCAAATGGACAGTTTTTGAGCAAACCCGTAAGAATAAGATGCCGATTTCGATTACATTATTCAGTAATTTTGCTATTAGCGGGAATTCGGATAATGCCTATGGAGATGATTATCAATTTGGTAATCGTGTGTCAGCTTTTTCACAACTTATTATAGGTAGAAAAGTAACTGATGCGCTAAGCTTGCAGACAGCTGCCAGTTTTACACATTATAATTGGGTTGATACAGGAAAAGATCATGATATATTAGCCTGGCATTTAGGCGGAAAGCTAAAATTTTCTTCACAATCATCTTTGATATTTAATTTTGATTTGCCTTTGGAAGTAAAGATAATTTCAGAACAACGCGAGTTTATAAACCATCCAAAAGCAAATTTATCTATTGGTTATGAGGTTTCTACAGGAATGCATGCTTTCCAATTTTTTATTGCAACTTCAACAGGTATAGTTCCACAAGACATTATTGCTAATAACCATAACGACTGGACAAATGGAGAGTTTTCATTTGGATTTACAATGAATCGTATTTGGGGATTTTAAAAATTATCGTTTGTTGTGTATACGATGATAAATTTGCGCTTTATGAAGATGTTTTACAACATAAAAATCGGTGCACATCATAAAAAAGGGAAACATATTACAGAAAAGAAACAAAGGGGTATAATATGTACCCCTTTGTTTCTTTTTCAGAATTATATTTAAATAATTATCTATGAAAACCATAAATGAGTTCAGGTTTGTAGTAGTTTTAATAATAGTATTAATGGCAACTTCTTTTGTTATTGCTCAGGAAGATGATACCGTTATAGACCCTTACACTTACGAGCAAAATGAAACATGTCTACAATGCCATGGACAGAGTTCGTATTTTTACTATAATGAGGTAGTGGAGCGAGACATAAAGAAGCGCATGAACCCTTTTTTTATTGTTGATTCGGCTGAGTATTACGATGCTAATCATCAAACCTTTCTTTGTATCGACTGCCATTCTTACGAGTATGAGGAGTTTCCTCATTCAGGCCAATTGCGAATGGAACCAAAATTTGGATGTCTTGATTGCCATGCGGGCGATGAAGAATATGCCAAATATAAGTTCGAAGAAATTGATGATGAATTTCATAAAAGCGTTCATTCTTCAAAACATTCAGAAGATTTTACTTGCTCCATGTGCCACAATCCGCACACCTATAAAATAAATGCTCGAACAAATGAAAATATGGCTGATTTCATTTTATATGATAATGAAATTTGTTTGACTTGCCATGCCGAAATTTCGAAGTATCAGTTATTGACAACAATGGATAACCCAAGCGTTTTGGAAACTCACAGCTGGTTGCCTAATCAAGTTTTGCATTTCAAAAATGTACGTTGTATAGAATGCCATACCGAAATAAATAATGATATTTTAGTTGCTCATAATGTGCTACCAAAAGAACAAGCGGTAAAACTTTGTGTTGAATGTCATTCAAAAGACTCCCGACTATTAGCATCTCTTTATAAATATCAATTTACAGATGAGCGAAGTAATTTGGGATTTTCGAATAAAGCAATGCTTGATGAAGCATATGTAATTGGAGCAAACCGAAATTATTATTTAAATGCATTAAGTATTGTAATGTTCGGGTTTGTTTTATTGGCACTGTTTATTCACGCTATATTACGTATCATAATTAATTATAAACGCCATGAGTGAAAAAGTTTATTTATACCCAGTTTGGATTAGGCTTTGGCATTGGTTTAATGCAATTCTTTGTCTTCTCTTGATAGTAACAGGAGTCAGCATGCAATATTCCGATCCTGCCTTTCCTATGATTAGATTCGACTGGGCAGTTTCCATACACGATATCTCTGGAATTATTCTTGCAATAAATTATATTTTGTTTACAATTGGAAATTTGACTACCAGCAACGGAAAACATTATATTTTCAGAAAGAAGATTTTAAAAAACCTTATTGTACAAGCCAGATTTTATGCATTTGGAATTTTTAAAGGCGAAGATCCGCCATTCCCTATTACTGAAAAATCAAAATTCAATCCATTGCAAAAGTTCAGTTATATTGTAATAATGCATGCTATCACACCAATAGTAATTATTAGTGGTATAATGCTTTTCTTTCCTGAATTGATCAGTTTCGATATTTTTGGAAGCGGAGCATTGCACATAACTGATATTCTTCATGTAATAATGGGTTTTATTATTTCAATATTTTTAGTAGTACACATATATTTCTGCACTATCGGGCGTACTCCAGTCAGCAATTTTAAGAGCATGTTTACCGGTTTTCACGAAAAACATTAATTAAATCGAAGCCATATTAATAAAACCTAAATAACCCAACAAAGTGAAACTAAAGATGCTACTCTACAAAAAACTAATATCTTTCTTGTTGTTGTGTTTTGTAATGGGAATCAACGTGTTATATGCACAATCAAATGAAGATTGTATGATGTGCCACGAAGACCATGAACTAACTATGCAAAGAAATGGCAGGACCATTTCAGTTTTTGTAGAAGCATCTGTTCTCAATAAATCACCACACAAGGATGTTGATTGTGTATATTGTCATGAGGATGCGGATGTTGAGGATTTTCCACACCCTGAAAATTTAAAATCTGTTAATTGTGCAAGTTGCCATACCATTGCAGATATGCAATTCAATAAGGGAATTCATGGTAAAATTCTTAGCAGGAATGGACCATATGCACCCGATTGTAAAGAATGTCATGGCCGTCATGATATACTTCAATCGTCCATACCTGAATCTCGTACATATAAAATGAACATTCCCATTCTTTGCGGTAAATGCCATAAAGAAGGGTCTCCTGTTGCTAGAATGTACAATATAACAGAACATAATATTGTTGAAAATTATAGTCAGGGAATTCATGGAAAAGGTTTATTTGAAAGCGGACTGATTGTTACCGCAACCTGTAACGATTGTCACGGAAATCATGATATCTTACCATCAAAAGACAGAAATTCTACAGTTTCTGCAAACAAGGTAGCAAGCACTTGCATGAAATGCCATGTAAATATTGAGCGAACACATAAGAAAGTTATAAAAACTGAATTATGGGAAACCCAACCGGGTGCTGTTCCTTCCTGTACTTCCTGTCATCCGCCACATAAAGTTGAATATGAGCAAGCTACAGATAAAATTTCGGACAAGACTTGTTTGGATTGTCATATTACAGATGCCGCTAATGGAGAATTCTTAATAAAACAGAGTGGAGATACAATTCAATTTGTTAATAACCATTTACCCGCTTCGGTGCATAATAAAATGCAATGTGTAGAATGCCATACAACTGTTTCTAAAAAATTAAAACGCCCTTGTGAAACTGTAGAAAGCGTTGATTGTTCCAATTGTCATATCGAAACATCAAATGAATATTACGATAGTGGTCACGGAAAAGCATTTTTAGATGATAATGAAAATGCGCCTTCTTGTACTGATTGTCACGGAACTCATTTGACTAAATCAAGATTTGATGATACTTCTCCAACGCATAGAGCTGAAATACCAAAGCTTTGTGGTTCTTGCCATGAAGAAGATGGGAAAGCTAATATTGGAGAAGGATTAAAGGAAGTTAATGCTTATTTCGATTATTCACAAAGTACACACGGACAGGGATTAACAAATAAAGGTTTGTTAGTGAGTGCTGTCTGTATCGATTGTCATACTGCACATCACGAATTAAAAGAATCAGATACTTTATCCTCGGTGCATCCGCAAAATATAGCACAAACATGTGCTAAATGTCATAAAAGCATTTACGATGATTATGTAACAAGCGAGCATTCGTTAGCACAGAATGTAGGAGAGTTAGAATACCCAACTTGCTCGACTTGCCATTCCGCTCATATAATCAGCGATATAAAGGGCGATAAATTTATGCACGAAATTACAGTTCAATGTGGAATGTGTCATACAAAATTATCGGATACATATAAAGATACTTATCACGGAAAAGCATATTTATTGGGTGATACCGAAGCTGCGCGCTGCTCCGATTGTCACGGTGCTCACCACATTTTAGCTGTTGATAATCCAAATTCAATGGTGGGATATAAAAATGTTGTTCAAACTTGTAAGCAGTGCCACGAAAATGCAACGCTAGCATTTACAGGTTATTTAACTCATGCTACTCATAATGATAATAAAGTGTTGTTTTGGTCTTTCTGGGGAATGACATCTTTATTGATTTTTGTCTTTGGCTTTTTTGGATTGCACACACTTCTTTGGTTACCTCGTTCACTCAAACAAAGAAAGAAACTCAAACATAAAAAAATAACTGGCTCAACAAAATATGTACGTCGATTTAATGCGAAACAACAAACTACACACATTTTTGTAATAACAAGCTTTATATTACTTGCATTAACAGGGATGACTTTAAAATTTGCCCATATGGAATGGGCTTCAACCATTGCTAAATTTCTTGGAGGTGTACATGCGGCGGGCTTATTGCATAGATTTGGAGCTATTATAACTTTAGGTTATTTCCTCTTTCACGTGGTTAATTTATTCCAATTAAAGAAAAAAGGCAGTTATGCCTGGAAAGATTTTGTTTTTGGTAAAAATTCTCTAATGTTTAACATGCAAGATCTCAGAGATTTGGTCGCTTCGATAAAATGGTTTTTAGGAAAAGGACCAAGACCACAATATGGAAGATGGACTTATTGGGAAAAATTTGATTATATGGCTGTTTTTTGGGGCGTGGGAGTTATTGGCTTATCGGGTCTAATTCTTTGGTTTCCAGAATTCTTTACTCGATTCATGCCAGGATGGGCAATTAATGTAGCACAAATTATTCACAGTGATGAAGCTTTATTAGCTACAGGTTTTATTTTCACTATACATTTCTTTAATACTCATTTAAGACCGGAGTCTTTTCCTATAGATACTGTGATTTTTACTGGCTATGTTCCTCTTGAAGAATATAAAATTGACAGACCTAGAGAATATGAACATTTAGTGAAATCTGGCAACTTAGATAAAGTGCTAGTTGAGAAGGAAATATCACCTTCTTGGTTGAAAACGGTAAAATTCTTTGGGTATTTGTTTTTAACCGCTGGAATAATAATAGTTATACTGATTATTTATTCTTTGTTAGAGGGTGTGTATTAATAGGTATTTCTACAATTAGACAGAATGGTCTGGAAATTGTATATAAGTAATTGTTAAAGTAAAATTAAACTGATTAAAAACTAAAAACTAAGATTATGAGAACTTTAATGTTAATTTGTCTGGTTGCATTTCTTGGAAGCAGCACAGTGACAGCTCAAGATTTTGAGTACGTAGGAGCAAGAAAATGTAAAATGTGCCATAATAAACCTGCAAAAGGAGCGCAATAT
>JAQIBR010000010.1 GCA_027858955.1 Bacteroidales bacterium | reverse complement strand
TGCACGGCGACCTGTTAAGATAAGATTGTATTTATTTTCTGCAAATTTCCATGCTAAGGCTTCTCCAATTCCTGCCGTTGCCCCACTAATTAATACTATTTTGTTCATAGGATAAAGGTAAAATCATTATAAAATAACTATTGTTTACGCAATTTCAAGAGCAATCTCCATCATATCTGTAAAAGCAGTCTGACGTTCTTCGGCATTGCAAAATTCGCCTTTAACAATATGATCGCTCACAGTTAAAATGGTTAAAGCTTTGCGTTTGTATTTTGCAGCTAAAGTGTATAAAGCTGTGCTTTCCATTTCTACTGCTAAAATTCCAAAATCTTTCCATTTTTGAAAAGGATCAGCCAGATAGTCATCATAATAAAAAGTATCTGACGTAAGAACATTTCCTACTTTTACTTTTCTGCCTGATTTCAAAGCATATTGATAAGCTTGATAGAGCAGTTCAAAGTCTGCGATTGGAGCAAAATCCATTCCGTTGAAACGGTGTCTATTAACACTGGAATCAGTTGAAGCAGCCATTCCCAAAATCACATCTTTTAATTCAACATCATTTTGCAAAGCTCCACATGTTCCTACACGCATCAGCTTTTGAACATCGTATTCGGTAATTAATTCGTTTACATAAATTGAAATGGAAGGAACTCCCATACCCGTACCTTGAACTGAAATGCGTTTGCCTTTATAGTAACCAGTAAATCCATACATTCCACGGACTTCATTGTACATTATTACATCATTTAGAAAGGTGTCGGCTATAAATTTTGCGCGCAAAGGATCGCCGGGTAATAGTACAGTTTCAGCAATATCACTTTTTTTTGCTCCAATATGAATACTCATGTTATTTTAGTCTAGTTTAGGTTCTAATTTTAATATTTCTTCTGCGAATTTAAATGTTTCAGCGCGAACAGCATCAATATTTTTTGATTTTATTCCTGATGCAAACGGATGTGCTCCAACCTCTGGAAAAGCATGTTCTCGTTTTTGATTACTTGGTGTATTTATTTGTCCAAACATTTCGAGCATAGCACTTACTTTAACGGTTGGATCATTCTCTATTTCGTTTTTGTAATAATAGCCTAGAAACAAAGGCTGATTAATTTTTTCAAAAGTGCTTTTTGTCATTGTATTTTCTACAAGACTTTGTAAATACACTACTGCTTCAATACGATAACTAGATTGCCAATATTTTTGAACCTCTGGCTCATCATCATAAACTAATGTTTCACCGGCAATAAGTTTCCCTATGCTCAATCCCCAGGGAAATGTAAGTATTTTAGAACTATTATCTTTTAATTCGATATTGGGTGCAAATAGAATTTGAGCGAAAATATCTGGGTTTTCGGCAGCTAAGAGTAGAGATAATGTTCCACCGGTTGATGAACTCATAATAATCACTTTTTCACCCAATTGCCTTGCTATTATTAAAGCATCTTTGGCAGAATTTATCAGCTTATTTGGTGTCACATCCAGCAAATTTGCAGGTGAGTCTATACCATGCCCATAAAGGCGGGGAATATATGTATTCATTCCAAAATACTGACCAAAATCGTAATTAATTGGATATCCTTCTTTTGGACTTGCCGAAAAGCCATGTAAGTATAGCAAAACATATTCGGTTTTATATATGCTGTCAGCATTTGCCCATAGAATACGCGATTCATTATCAGGTTTTATATAAGCCACTTTTTCTTCAGCACTGTTTATTTGTTTCTCTAATTCAATTAATGAAATTGTATGCTCAACTGGAGCAACAAAACCATCAACAGTAGGCTTCTCAACTTTTGGGCCGATTAAGAAAAGGACAATAAGGGCTAATAAAAGAACTAGGAAAAATTTTGTGTATTTAGATCTCATAGTATTTATTTTAAATATTTTCTGCAAGATACAATAAAATGCTAAAAATATTTACTCAATACAATTCTTGGATATTGATTTGCTTTCACTATTTTTGCATGAATTCAGATAAATAAATGAATGTAGAAGCTTTTATCCCTTGTTTTATTGATCAGTTTTTCCCGGAAACCGGAAAAAATATGATTAAACTCCTCGAAAAATTGGGGCAAAATGTGAATTACAATCCCAATCAAACTTGTTGTGGCCAAATAGCGTTCAATAGTGGTTTTTGGAACGAAGCTAAAGAATTAGGCGAAAAATTTATTAATGATTTTCAAGGGAAAAAATATATAGTGAGTCCATCAGCTTCATGCAGTGGAATGGTAATAAGGCAATATCCTAAACTATTTCATAATGCAGCCTTCCATAATGAGTCAAAACAATTACAAAATTCTATTTTTGAGATCACTGACTTCATAGTTAACGTATTAAGAAAAACTGACATAGGTGCCGAATTTAATCATAAAGTGACTTATCACGAATCTTGTGCATCTAAAAGAGAATACGGATTGACTAACCAGCCTCGTTTGCTTTTAAGTAAGGTTAAAGGCTTGGAGTTGATAGAAATGGAAGAAGCTGATAGTTGTTGTGGTTTTGGAGGTACTTTTTCGGTAAAATTCGAAGGCGTTTCAAGTGCTATGGCTCAACAAAAAGTGGAAAATGCGCTAGCTACTGGAGCTGAATATATTGTATCGACTGATTCCAGTTGCTTAATGAATATAAATGGTTATATCGAAAAGAACGAACTACCTATAAAGTGTATTCATATTGTCGATCTCTTGGCGGCAAATCTTCCTTAATTCTTTTTTGAATGCAAAAGAAAAAACGCTTTGAAGCAATCATTAATTGGTTTGAAGAAAATATGCCTATCGCTGAAACGGAATTGCATTATTCCAATCCGTTCGAGCTTTTGGTTGCTGTAATACTTTCTGCTCAATGCACCGATAAGCGAGTGAACCAGATTACACCTGCATTATTTGCACAATACCCAGATGAAATTAGTCTTTCAAAAGCTATAACTGATGATGTATTAACATATATTCGCTCTTGTTCTTATCCAAATAATAAAGCAAAGCATTTAATTGGAATGGCTAAAATGTTGCACCAGAATTTTAAAGGTGAAGTTCCTTCAGATATAAATGAGTTACAAAAAATGCCTGGAGTTGGAAGAAAAACAGCAAATGTAATTGCTTCAGTTGTTTTTAATTTACCTGCTATGGCAGTTGATACTCACGTTTTCAGGGTTTCTGCAAGGCTGGGATTGACATATAGATCAAAAACTCCTTTGGAGACAGAGAAACAATTGGTAAAATATATTCCCAATGAAAAATTGTCGATCGCGCATCATTGGTTAATATTGCACGGCAGATATGTTTGTTTGGCAAGAACACCCAAATGTTCAGTATGCGGATTAAAAGATTACTGTAAATATTATACTAAGAAAAATCAATCCAAAGGATAATTGTAAATCGATTTATCAAATCCTATAAGTAGGGAAGGAGCAGCATTTTTGTTTAGTTTTCCGATCACAAAATTAGTATTCCCTTTTCGCGTTTTGTCATCAATCAGCCCATTCTTATCGAAAAGATAAATTTGCTTCTCAGTTTGATCTACAACTCCCAGTATAGTATTATTGTTTATGGTGAACAATTGTGGCTTTAAGCTAATTGGATTATTAAAATCGTAAGATAAAAGTACTTTTTTAAATTTGTCGAAGACGCGTAATTTATTGTCATCGAGATAAATAAAATCCATTTCAGAATTTCCTGTGAAATCAGCATAAAGAAAAAAGTGCTTTTCAGACATTTTCCCGAAAGAAGTTTTAATAACCTGACCAGTCGTTGGAATGTAAACTAAATTGCCTTCTGTATCTGTTGTTATCATCATCCCTTTACTTCTGTTGGTACGATTAACATATATATCCGATCCTAATGCATTAGTAAAGGATTGCCGCACTTCCATTCTTTTCCTGCCGCGTCTATCAGTCATTATTATATCTCCATTACTAGCCTCAAAAATCAAATAGTCTTTATTGTTTGTTATTAAATGTGTAAGAGGTTTGCTAATCTCTTTTCTGGTATTTTCTGCTTGCCAGTCTTTCAAAAGACGACCATTTAATTCATAATTATATAGTTCTCCATTTTTGCCTGCAATCACTAGTCGGTATTTTTTTTTATTATCATAATCCAAAACTTGTAGACTATTTGTTGCATCAGAATTTAATTGAATAGGATAATTGCCAACTGTATTTCCAGTTATATCGATTAAATAGAGAAAGTTCTTGCTATTAAACAAGTATTGCCATTTCCCATTCTTATAATAATCGACAGCAAAAACCTGACTCTTAATTGTTTCTTTTAAGGCTTGTGTCCAAACAATATCTCCTTTTTCATTGAAAAAATATAGAATATTAAATTCATCTTGAATCAACATGCTATTTCCTTCGGTAGAGTGATTTTTAACTATAAAAGGACCGGCTGCTAAAGGTGCTTCTAGCTCTATTTGCCAAGCACTAGATTTCTCAATAGTATTTTTTCCGTGGCTTATAAAAATGCCCGTATAAAGCAAATTATTCTTATTACTTATCTGAACTCCAATACCTTGTATGTTTTCAACTAAGTTAGGGTAATTATTAAAAAGAGACTTATCTTTGGATGAAAACAAATCAAAAATGGGGTGAGATACTTTTGGGCTTTTACTATAAATTCTAATAATTGCATCATCCGAAAGGTTATCAGAGAATTCGATATAAGATTCGTTTTTGCTTAAGTTATTTCCCAATATAAGGGCGTCGATATATTTTTTAATATCTGGAAGACTTTTTGAAAAAATGACAGCTTCGTCAATCACACAAAAATACACCTTCTTAAAACCAGAAAAAAGTGTTCCGAATTGACTTGTAAGAAAATATTCCGAATTAATCTCCTTAATTTTTTGTTCGCGATAGGTCTCGGTAATAATTCTAGGTTGCGATTGGTGCGCAATATCCGAAAGATAGCGAAAAGCATCTCGCCCCGATTTTGCTGTAAAAACAGCATATTCACGCTGTTTTTCATCTATAACCAATGCCATTTCTCCTGCCCACCATTGTTCAGTTATCGCTATAGAATTAGCGTTTATCAATTTATCAATTAGTGAGCGCTCCTTTTGTAATTGAGCTAATTGAGTCTGTTTTTCGATAAAAGATCTATAATCAGAAAGATTAATACTTATAAAGCTTTCGGTAAAGTAAGGGAGTGATATTGGTAATTGAGATTTTTGGCTCTTTTGATTTTTAAATGCTGCCAGATATTGATTTAGGCTGTCGAAAGCAGAAGTATAGCCATTTAAAAGCAATTCATCTTTTTTTAATTTAATATCTAAAACGCTGTAATTGGCAAAGGATGAACTTTTTAGTTGAGAATTAGGACTAAGTTTTGATTTTAAAAAAAAGTCGGAAGAAGAATATGCAACATATAGATAGGCATCAGCACGTTTTCCACGGGTCATTTTCAATTTGTTAAAATCAGGGGAATTGAGTATCTCTTTCTCATCCAGAAGTTGATCTTGAACACTTTGAAGCGCTGTGGAATTGGTGCTGATAATAAACAAACCTTTGCTTTGACTAAGATAATAATTCGTTGAATTGGTTGCTATTTTCGCATACATTGAGTCTTTTATAGGGGCTGAATAATGCATTCCCTTTAGTTTGCTAAATAACTTTGTATCCAAAGATCTTAGATTAAGATCAGATTGTTTTGTGATTAATAAAACATCAGATGTGCTTTCATTATTTTTAATTAAAGAAATGTAAAAAGGTTGTTTAAAGAAAAGTTCTAGTTTTTCATCACCCTTACTTTGTGTAAGCAAGGCATTAAAAAACTGGCTAAATTCGTTGGTCTTTTTGTTTGAAATTAAATCCAGCCAAAAATCATTCCCTTTGTTTAAATTTTCGAAAAATATTTGAGGTTCAGGTAATTCCAAAATAAAAGCGGTGTTTTCCGGGAATGCTTGTAGAGGATTAATACTTTCAACATCCAAATGTTTGTACCCAAACCAAGCAGCAGCCAAAAAAAGGCCGATTGAAATTGAGATGACTATTGCAGGTATTTTTGTATTTGAGAACATTCCCGTTTCTTTTAGCCTATAAAAATACACATTCGAATGGAGAAATGATTCTAGTAAAAGTTAAAACCATCAACAAAAATTTGTGAATTAATACTATAACAGAAAGGAAAACAATAGATGTAGATTTAGTTTAAAGTACTCTTCTATGAACGCCGATTTGGTAGTCTTGATCCATATAATAAATTACTTTTTTGTAATCTTCAGGATTATTAACAAAGTCAATATTATTAGTGTCGAGAATCAATATTCGCATGTTTTGTTGTTGCTTGATAAACTCAAAATATCCTTGCTGAATGGCTTCAAGATAATCTTCGGCAATACTTTGTTCGTATGATCTACCTCGTATTTGAATATTGGCTTTTAATTTATCCACTTTTAAATAAAGATAAACTAATAAATCTGGTTTAGGAATGGAAGAATTAATAATGCTGAAAAGCTTGGCATACAAGCTAAACAAATCGGATGAAAGTGTTTTTTGAGCAAAAATCAGCGATTTGTTAAATAAATAATCAGAGATAGTGAAATTTTTAAATAAGTCTTGCGAACTCAATTGAGTGCTTAATTGCTGATAACGTTCAGCTAAGAACGAAAGCTCCAAAGGAAAAGCATATTTGTCTGATTCTTTATAAAATTTTGGTAAAAAGGGGTTATCATCAAATTGTTCCAAAATTAATTTGCCATTGTAATCTTCAGCAATTCTAGTGGCTAGTGATGTTTTCCCAGCTCCAATAGTCCCCTCTATAGCAATAAAATTATGGTGCATTCTAATATTCTAGTTTAGTTGTGTTTAAATCATCTTTACACGAAACCAATAGTTCCCGTATTGTTTTATGTAGTTTCGGATGAACAAAATCTGGCATTATCTCTCCAAGCGGCTCTAGTGTAAAACGCCTTAAATGTAAACGTGGATGAGGTATTTGTAGATCTACTTCTTCTATCGTAAGATTGTCATAAAAAAGCAAATCAATATCCATTGTGCGAGAGGCGTACCCATTGTGGCTTCTAATACGACCTAATTCATTTTCAATATCTAAAGCAATTTTTAGAATTTCTTGTATTTTTAGTTGTGTTTTAAACACAAGCACTTGATTCAAAAATGCATTGTCCGATTTAAAGCCCCAAGCTTCTGATTCATACAATGATGATGCTTTCAGGAATGTGCCCAACTTTGATTCAAGCAAGTATTTCGCCTTCAAAATCAGGTTCTTACTATCCCCTCGATTACTCCCTAAAAGTATTACTATCTTATGCATTCCTGAGCAAAATTAAAAAAAGAAATGGCTTAGTAATTCGAGCTTAAAGTGAACTTATTAACCATTTCTTCACTTAGAATTATAAGGAGCTTATTTTATGATAATTAAGGAAATGAAGGATTAAAAAATGTCGGAAGTTTCTTGAAAATCTGACTGGTTTCGAATAAGAAATAATCGAGAGAGAAGGTTTTCTAATTTTATAGCGTAATCTTTATCAGTAGCCCATTTGCCTGTCAAATCATATATAGTTGGAGCAATGCCGCGCTTTACAAAACGAAAGCGATCATCAACCAATTCGTGGAATAGATCATGCGTTGAAGCATAGGCTTTTAAATGTTGAATATGTGCGCGTACTCCAGTTTGAACATCAGGAAAATATTCTCCACTAGCTTTATTGTTTACTGCTCCTAATCCTGCAAAATTATTTTGATGTGATTTTACGCTTCCGGTATATGTTAGAAAGCCTGTTTCTAAACACATTTGAATAAAAGCAATATCCTGATTTACACCTTCTTTTTGAGATTCGTAAATATATGTATTTACAATAGATTCCACAACAGAAGAATCCAGATTAGGGTTATAAAAAAGAAGCATGGTGCTAAAATCCAGAGCAGTACTTTGGCCTTGATCCATAATATAAATGGAAAAATATTTTTTTGGGGAGTGGCTAGTATTTAAAAAAGAGTAAGGTTCGTTTGAAAAGCTATAGATACTTAGCAATGCAAAAGATAGTATAGCAATCAATCGAAAAATTCGTTTCTTTTTTTTCATTCTATATTCGAGTCATTACAAAGTTGATTCAAAAACCTAAATACATTTAATGTGTTGCAGCAAAGTTTTCAACGCCAAATGTTAACAATGATTTAGCAAATAATGCTTAAAAACGCATTTTCAAAACAAAGAAAAGCGCTATCTTGCAGATTATTAAATTAAAATTTATGTGTTATGTCTCAGTTTCTTAAGTTTACTTTAGCTACAGTTGTTGGAGTATTTATTGCAGGAATAATATCTTTCTTTTTGTTTTTGGGAATTATAGGGGCTATAGTTTCCTCAGCCGAAGACAAGGAAGTAATTGCAAAAGGACATAGTATTTTGCATCTTAATTTAGATTATCCAATAAGTGACAGAGGAAATAATGATCCTTTTGCTCAAATGAGTTTCTTAGATTTTTCAGTAAAAGTATATCCCGGACTGGATGAGATAATTAGAGCAATAAATAAGGCCAAAGATGATCCAAATATTGATGGTATTTATATAGCTTCTTCTACTGTTTTGTCAGGAATGTCGAGCGCTCAAGAAATTCGCAATGCTCTTGAAAATTTCAAGTCGGAAGGGAAATTTATTGTTGCTTATTCAACAGTCTTCGATCATAAAGGTTATTATTTGGCATCAGTTGCAGATAAATTATTCCTACACCCGGAAGGATTTATTCTTTTTACTGGGCTCAGTGGTCAAGTAACATTCTATAAAGGTGCATTGGAAAAGCTTGGAATTGACATGCAAATTATTCGACATGGTCAATTTAAAAGTGCTGTAGAGCCATTTATGCTGGATAAGATGAGTGAGTCTAACAAAATGCAAACGCAATCATTAATCAACTCTGTTTGGGCTGAGATTATAAATCCTATAAGTGTTTCAAGGGGAATTAGTCTCGATGATATAAATAGGTATACTGATCATTTAGCTTTAAATGATGCAAAGAATGCTCTTGATTTTAGTTTTGTTGACGGTCTCAAATATGAAGATGAAGTAACAGAATACTTATCATCATTTACAGGTATAGAAGATAAAAAAGATCTTAAATTACTTACAGTCAGTAAATATATAAATACAGTCTTTTATAAAGAAGGAGGTAAATCGCGTGATAGAATTGCCGTTATTTATGCATCAGGTGAAATATTACCAGGCAAAGGCGATGACACATATATAGGTGAAAAGAATATTGTAAAAGCTTTGAGAGATGCTCGAAGTAATAGTAGAGTGAAAGCGATAGTTTTACGCATAAATTCTCCTGGAGGAAGTGCTCTTGTATCTGATTTAATCTGGCGTGAAGTGGAATTAACTAAGAAAGAAAAACCTGTTATTTCTTCTATGAGCAATGTTGCGGCTTCAGGTGGTTACTATATTGCCTGTAATTCTAATAGCATTTTTGCCGAGCCAACAACTATTACAGGTTCAATAGGTGTCTTTGGTATAATTCCAAATGTGCAAGAACTTATGAACGATAAGCTGGGAATTACTTTTGATGAGGTTATGACAAATAGGAATTCCGATTTTATGGATTTAGCAAAACCATTATCGGCTTTTCAAAAAGCTATAATACAAAAAAGTGTTGAAAATGTTTATTCAAGCTTTGTGAATAAAGTGGCAAAGGGAAGAAATATGAGCTTTGAAGATGTTGATGATATTGGACAGGGGAGAGTTTGGACTGGCAAACAGGCACTTGATTTGGGATTAGTTGATAAATTAGGTGGTTTGGAAGATGCCATTAAAGCTGCTGCCGAATTAGCCGAACTTGACGATTATCGAATTCAATCTTTACCTGTGCAAAAAGACCCGATAATGAAAATGATAGAAGATTTGAGCGGCGAAAGCAACCTCTTGATAAACCAAGAACTCGGTGTTTTTTCTAAATATCTTAAGTATATTAATACGCTGGAAAAGAGCGATTTAATTCAGGCGAGAATGCTTTTTGATTTTGAAATAAATTAGAAATTCGATGCTTAGGAAATACATTTATCATGTCTTTACTCGGTATTTTATTTCCATTCCGTGAATAAAATTTCGTAAGATTTGATCTTTACAGGGGCGGTATTGACTCTGATTAGGATTACGAAAAAAGGAACTTATTTCATGTTTGCCTACACGCATATCAGCTAACATCAATATCGCAATAATATCTTCATCTTTTAGGGCTAAGGCGATCTTTAATTTCCTGAGAATGATATTATTGTTCAATTTTTTTTCTGGGACTGGACTTGCCCCTTCCTTTTTGCCGCGTTTATCGTTAATTAATCCATTTAGAAAAATTGCTAGCTGTAAGTCATAAATTCCTTGAAAATCCGGATCATCATCTTTTTTTAACCAATTGCTGATTTGTGCTCGCGTTACATCATGATCAGCTAAGGCGAAAATTTGTATCATTTTTGCATCATTAAAGTCGAAAGTGTAGCGGATACGTCGCAATATGTCGTTATTGTTCATTTAAAAGGTTTTAATTTCGAATTGTCTTTGGAAATTAATATCCAAAAGACTCTTGAATAAAGATTCTTTAACAGGCAAATATAGCTCCAAAATTGATTGATTTTAGAAAAAGCTCAGTATAGAATGACTATCTTTGAATTTCAATTCCAGTATTTTGATATAGAGAAAAAATATTCACAAAGGATGACACAAAAGAAAACAGCAATTGTATTGGGTTCAACGGGACTGGTTGGTAAAAGTCTGGTGGAATTATTAATTCAGGATGATTTATTCTCAAACATTAAATTACTGCTTCGTCGGCCTTCTGGTATAGATCATCCCAAAATAGACGAACATATCGTGTATTTTGATGATATCGATTCTTTTAAGGATTTGATAAAGGGCGATGTCTTGTTTTCATGCATGGGTACAACCCTAAAACAAGCAGGGAGCAAAGAAGCCCAGTATAAAGTAGACTATACCTATCAATACGATGTGGCAAAGGCTGCTGCTGATCAGGGTGTTTCAGATTTTCTTCTGGTTTCATCAGCAAATGCTAATGCGAAGTCATTCATTTTCTATTCCCGATTAAAAGGAGAATTGGATGAAGCTGTAATGAAGCTCCCTTTTGATCGTGTTTCTATTTTTCGTCCTAGCGTTTTGATTGGAGCACGATCTCAAAAACGCAAAGGAGAAGTGATTGGAGGCAAGCTTATGAATGGTCTAGGGAGAGTATTTCCTCCTATGAAAAAGTACCGCGGTATAAAAGGGACAGAAGTGGCACAAGCTATGTTGGCAGCTTATAAAAATTCTTCATCCGAAAAAGCAATGATTTATACACTTGAGGAAGTCTTTGATTTGCTGAACAGCATTGATGCCAATACATAAACAAAAGCTATTATTGTGATTGTTATAGCCTATTGAATAATCGAAACTCGGATTTTTTTCTTTTTTAATTTGCTATTATCAACCGCTTGAATAAGCTGTTTCACTTGTGATGCTTGTATGGCAACAAAAGCGCAGTCTTGCTTAAGCTCGATAATGCCTATTTGCTCTTTTGTAAGATTACCCTGCTTCATAAATAATCCAGATATATCTCCTTTTGAGATTTTGTCTTTTCTTCCGCCCGAAATAAATAAAGTTTCCCATTTTGGAGTTGCTAGGCTAATCTCATTCTGAATTTCATCTGCACGATAGCTACTTATATCTTGAATATAGTCGGGTAAATATTCCTTCTCCCATTGCAAAATATAAGCTGTTCCCTGGCTGTGCATTCTTGCGGTTCTTCCATTTCTATGGATGAATTCATGATGCTTTTGTGGAAGCTGATAATGGATAATGAATTTGATCTCTGGAACGTCTATTCCTCTTGCTGCCAAGTCGGTGGCTATAAGTAATTGGTAGGTTCCATTTCTAAACTTGATGAGCGTTCGTTCTCTATCTTTTTGTTCCATTCCACCATAGAAACAGCCGTGGCTTATATTGTTTTCCGTTAGAAAATCACTCACATCTTGTATGCTATCTTTAAAATTGCAAAAGATAATACCAGGCTGATATTCAAGTTGATGTAAAGTAGCGACCAAAGTGTCCAATTTATCTTTGGTGGCAGAAATGATAGTTTTGACTTTTAATTCAGGAAGTCCTTCATCTAAATAATTAACATAAGTTGGATCTTTAAATGCTACAAATTCAGGAATAAGTACTTTATTAGTTGCCGATGTTAATATTTTTTTTCTAATATCAGGTAAGGCAACTATGATTTCACTCATTTCAGCTTCAAATCCTACTTCTAATGATTTGTCAAATTCGTCTAATACCAGGATTTTAATATTATCTATCGAAAAGCTTTCTCTTCTAATATGATCTGCAACTCGGCCAGGCGTTCCGATGAGAATTGCAGGTGGATGTTTTAATTCTATTTTATCTTTCTGACCAGAGCGTCCGCCATAAACAGCATTGGCTTTATAGCCCGTTCCCATTTCTCTTGTAACTTGTTCAATTTGAATTGCTAATTCTCTTGAAGGAGCAATAATTAAGGCTTGTACTTCAGAGCAATTGGCATCTAATTCTGCAATTATTGGTAGCAAAAAGGCCAGGGTTTTACCTGTTCCTGTAGGAGAAAGTAAAACAATATCAGTGCTGGATCCGATCGCCAAGGCAGCTTCTTCCTGCATGGAATTGAGCTTTTCGATGCCCATTTTAAGAAGAATATTCTGCTGATTTTTCAAGATATTTGACATGGCTGCAAAGGTACTGCTAAAATGCGAATTGGATTAAAAGGAAATAAGCCAAGTCGTATTTAAGTCAAAATGATTTACTCAAACATTTATTTGCAATTCTAGGACTAGAAATAGGCTTTAAAATAATATATCCTTTTTAACGCCTGGCATTTTTCATCTTAGCCTTTTAGTAATTTAATCCAAACGCCCAAAGCGGTATAACATTGAGGTAACCAAATTCAATATCATCTTTAACCACAAATGATTTACCGTCTTTCACTATTTGGTTTTGCTGTTTGTTTTTTCCACCAATTTCAAACGTATAATCATCAATCATAAAATCGGCTTTTTTAGAAGATATTACTTCATTTTTTACTCGCATTTGATTGAAGAAGAAAGTTTCTCGTATATTTCCTACATTTGATTTATCTCCAACTAAGTTAAAAATGATATTGGTATTATCTAAATACACTTTATCAACCTTACCTAATCCACGAATACCGCTTATTTCATTGCGTAACTGCATGATAAGTCCCGCTTTTTCAATATATGAAAAATAATCGTCTAAGGAATTCCGACTCACGCTAATTATTTCTGCTATTTTGGAAAAATTGGGTTTAAACGGCACACTTTCTGCGATTATGGAAAGTAATCGTTTCAGTTTACGACCTGTTCCAACATTTAGGTTTGCGTATTGTGGAATATCTGATTCTAATGTTTGCACAATGATTTGTCCCAAACGTAAATTTATTTCATTTTCAAGTCCGAAAGGATAGTATCCACGTTTCAGATAGTCGTTAAACAATGGTAGCGGATGTTTTATATTTGTATGCTTCACTTCGTTACCGATTATTTGTTTTAACGAGAAAACTTCTGTTTCATAATTATGAAAAAAATTCAAATATTCCCGAAATGAGAGTCCTTGTAATTTGTAGATTATAGCACGACGACTTAAATCGGCAGAACCTTTAAGTATATCAAGTACAGAAGAACCAGTGAATACTACCTTTAAGGAAGGAAATGAATCGTAAATATTTTTTAATTCACGAGACCAGTCAGTATATTTATGTATTTCATCAATAAACAAATATTCTCCTGCATTTTTATAGAAGTCATCTGCTAAATCAACAAGTCTATTTTCGCCAAAGTACATATCGTCTGCCGATACATATAATGCTTTTTTACTGTCTAAATTTTCTTTAATGTGCTGCAGAATCATCGTCGTTTTACCCACGCCACGAGCACCAATAATCCCAATCATTCGACTATCCCATGAGACTTTTTCGTATAAATATCGTTTAAAGTCTGTTGTCGTATTCTGCAAAAGAGTTTCAAATTTCTGATAAAGTGTTCTCATCGCTTTAATAAACTATTTTTTGCAAATATACGAAATGCACAACATAATCAACAATTATTTAAATTTATGCGCAATCAAATGTGCAGATTGTTGTTTTTTTATGCTTGGCGTTAACGTCAGTTTGTCTAATAACCTCCGCTATAATTTGGTTTTCCATAAAATAGTTGCCTAAAATTAGCAAATATTTTGATTCTAAGCATGGTTAGTTTTTGAGTTACGGTTTTAGTAATCAAAATATTCTGCCCCAAAAAGCTTCTAATGAGCTAAAAAGCTTAGATGAATGGCTAAGAAACCGTTTGAGATATTGCATTTGGCACGACTGGAAAAAGCCTGATCGAAAAAGGAAAAATCTAATCCGCTTAGGAATTGACCAAAATCACGCCTATGCTTGGAGTAGAACACGAAAAGGTGGTTGGGCAGTTGCACAAAGTCCAATTTTAGTAACTACAATTACGCTTGAAAGATTGAAAAAACGGAATTACATTTCTTTACTCGAAATCTACAAACAAATTTACTCCCATTCGGTCGTGAGCTCCACTTTGTTCCGGTTCTCCACAATTTAATCCCGAAGCTTGGGACTGTATACTGCCTGTCCCGATCTTTTATCGGGAAGACCAGCTTGGTTTACACTGAGCAAAGTCGAAGTGTACAGTGGTACTTCGACAAATGCTCAGTAGAACTGTGAGAGGTTCTCCCCATCAGCCTTTGCTGGTGGGGCAGCCTACTCGATTGTATGCTGGGCTTTGTTCATTTTCAATTACTTACGTTTCAAC
>JAQIBR010000008.1 GCA_027858955.1 Bacteroidales bacterium | reverse complement strand
AAATTACAGAATTTCTTTGAATTATAGTTTTTTAAATATTTTTCAAGTTACTAAAAAGGGGAATTTCTTCCCCTATCTATAATGCCAGCAAGTACTCTCTCGCACTTGGTGGTTTCGTTTAATAATTTAACTTTCTTATGCAGCCTTTTTGTTCCCTAAAGGAGCTTGTTCGCTAACTATATTGTAACTTTCCTGTGCTGCCCTTTTTAAAGTGATCCATTAAAAGTGATTTCGATATATCCTTTCCCTTTTTGTCTATGAGTTAGAAATATATTCTCTGTTTCATTATAATTGAGAGTTTCCGTTGATGACTGAAAGAAATCTTTTAAAGCATAATAGAATGAACTTTTACCACTTCCGTTTTCGCCATATACAAACAAATTTTTACCATCAGGCATAATTTGATACTTATCATAAAAGGCTTTAAAATCCCTTATTTCTATTTTCTTTATTTTCATCTATCAATTAAACTTTCTTATTATATACCTATGAATGCATAATTTTATCTCAAATTATATCTTAATTCCCATGCTGATTTACTAAATAAATGTCTAAACTATTTCTAATTATCCATTTTTATCCATTTTCCAAATTTTACCATTTATCTCAATTATTTCTTCTTTTCTTAAATGTTGAAGATTATTTTTTATTTTGTTCTTTTTTGTTCAATGGTTAATTTATCAGGAAGTTTTTCCAATAGAACATATTCAAAATCTTGTCTTTTGTCTTCCTTAAACTTTCTCAAATAATCCGTTATTACTTTCTGTATGTAGTCATCATCAATACCTCTCATTTTAATATATTTCACTTCTTGCCCGGTAGCTTCTGCAATTGATGCCGAAACAAAGTAATTTGGATTACGCCCTTCTATTAATCCATCTTTTCGTAATGCTGTGGCAGTTTCTTTTGTAATGGATAGATTTTTCTGGACCCTATCTAATAAAACAACATTTGATAGTGGTAAATCTTTCCTCTCAATAAGTAGTTTAGAATAATTTTCATCAATGGAATGACCATAAATTTGTAAAACAACCTTTTGCGATTCTGAAAGTAAATAATCTGGAAGTGGAAAATATCTATTCTTTTGAGAAAGATACATTGTATGAATTCCATAACCCAAAGTATCTATCATTCCCAAATTAACCATTGCTTTTGCCAACCAAGTATTCCGGTATTTATCGGGTGTTTTATCACCGGCCGAGTAATCGTCTGGATTTCCTTCAAAAAAACTTCCTGCATTTGCAAATATTAGTTTGTCAATTTTTTCGGTTACAATAATTCTACTGTTTAATGAATAATCTTGATGTGCAATACAATTATGCATTGCTTCTAAAATAGTACGAGTATCATATTTGTCCACAGTAGTTGCAAGCAACTCATTATCAGGAAAAAATTTATACTTTATATTCCTAATATTCTTCAAAACTTGTGAAGTATTTAAAAGTAACGGACAAGAAAAATGCTCATAAGCTTTTTCTTCTGTTTCTAATTTCCAGGTTATTTCTGCAATTGATGGCAGAAGATAATGCGATGCTTCTTCTTTGCCTAAAAGCAAAATTGCTGTATTTGTTATTTTACCATTTATAGTAACTTTTGCTTTATCCAAAAAAGTTTGACTGTCCCAATTATCAATTTCGTTATAGTATTTTACTTTGCTGCTTTTTTCCTTAAACTATTCTCTCGCAACAACAATAGCGTCTGTATCTAAATCTGAAATACTTGCATTCTTAATTATTTTTGCACTCCAATCTTCTAATGAGTTATAAATAATACGTACATACTCCGGGAAATTTCGCAAATCGGTTTTATTACTACCAATTCTGATAAACGGTTTTTTCTTAAAATGCGTTGGTTCACCTTTGGCAGAAGGAATACGAAGCATTACCACATTTTTATCTTGATATATAAACTCAAATATTTCAAAACTAATTTTTGGATGTAATAAGTTACGCACCCACAATTCTAAATCCTGATTTCCTTGTTTGGCAGTAGTAAAACAAAAATTTGTTCCTTTAACTTCGTGAGTATTATCATCAACACCCCAAACCATATAACCAAATGGCTGATTGCTAATAGTAGCACCATTACTCATTGCTGAAATATACTCACCAATTTGTTCGTTGGTTATACTGCCTACACCCATTTTAAACTCAATCCATTGGGTTTCTATTGGGTGAGCAACCAATTCTTCGAGTAAGTTATGTAAGTCTTCTATTCTCATTTAAGTGCCTCCTTAATTATCCTAACCTCCTCAATACTATCCAGTGTTTCAATATTATTACGTACAGGGTGGTTGGGGTCATACAAACGCTCAAACTCTGCTTGTATAATTGCCAACTTTTTCTCTTCGCTCATCTCATCTGTTATAGGCTTTAAATTGCCTAAGTGTTTTAGGATTTCTTTATTGACAGTTTTGAGTTCATCGGGGAAGTAGAGTTCGTATGAAATAGCATTGGCTAATTCTTTGAAAAATACGCTTACCAGACTGTCATTTTTTGATAAAAATGAATTATATTCTACTAAATTAATCAATCCTTTTTCAATTATTAGCCCTGTTCTTTTTATTGGTAATAATTTAGCCTGCCCAATGCGTATTTTTGGAAATATTTCGGTATCTGACTTAAATCTTAATACATAATAATACTGTAGAACCTCAGAATTCAATACTAAAAGAATATACTTTAGTGTTTCAATATCTAAATTTTCTTTCAGTATCATTGAATATAAACTTCTATTTGAATACAATTCTTTATTCAAAAATAAACAAGTTAGTTTACTCCCAGTTTCTCTTATTAATATTCTATCATTTGAAAAATACTTTTTTTCTTTTTTATAAGTTGAATAAGTATTTTCAGTTATATACTTAATGTTTTTCACTCCCCAAGGAATAACTTCAGAACCTGTAATGAAAGGATATTTTGTTTTTGTGGTAGTAACTTTATCTCTTCCAATTTCAAATCCTCTTTGAATTAAAACAAAATCATCTAACGAATTTGTTTCTTTTTCTATCATTTCTAAAATTGAATATCCAGGAATATAATCAGCAAAAGACCAAATTGAATCCCCTTGCTTTCCAATAAAAATACTCGTAGGCATTTGCACATTATCAAATACATTATCTCCAACTACTTTTATATAACTTGGATTTGTATTCTTTAAAAGAAATTCTCTCAAAGAACTAAATTTCATTCCCTTAATGTACAAAGCTCCTGTAATAAATGCAATTACTCCATTATTTATTAGTAGTTGTGAAATACTTTTGTCGAAAAAGAAAGCATAGATTTCATTTGAATTATATGTTTGATATTGGTTCTTTAATTGGTTTGGTAATTTGTATTCAAAATAAGGCGGATTTCCAATCACCACATCAAAGCCAACAAAATCACCATTATCATTAAGAAGATTAGGGAATTCAAAACGCCATTCAATTGCATTTTGGTAAATTTTGGCTTGCTCAATGTCGTTACGTTCTTTTTCTTTTTTTACAATGGTGGCTTTAAGTTCTTTTATTCTCTTTTTTTCGGCTGTAGATTTGTTATCTCCAAAAAGCCCAACTGCTTCGTATTCATTGAGTTTAGATTTTTGTTTGTTAAGGCTTTTTAGGTCTCCTTGCGAGAAATAAGTTTTAAAAGCCGATTTTATTTCGGTAATAAGAGTTCTAAATTCTTCTTTCTTATCGTGGTCAGATTCATCCATAAAAGCATTTACCAATACTTTGTATTTGTTTAAATCCATTTTATCGTCTCTGCCTTTATTAAATTCCTTAAAAACCTTTTCAATTGGCATATCAATATCGTAGCGGCTTATTAGAGAGTTACCACAAACAATTTTATAATCTAAATTAGGCAGTGTTTCTATCGGGTCAAGGTCATCTTCGTCAACCACCAAAGAGAGCCACAAACGCAAACGGGCAATATCAATGGCAGAAGCATCAATATCAACACCGTAAATGCTTTCTTGTATAATGTGTCGTTTTAGGCGATATACATAACGGCTTTCGTTTATGCTTTCGTGAAACTGAAAGCCAAACCCATCTAATTTTTTATTCAGGTAAGCATTGCTCAAATGTGGTTTTAATACCAATTGAGCATTTACCAATTCATGCAATAAACCTACAGGGAAAGCTCCTGAGCCAATGGCTGGGTCGCAAATTCGTATTTCAGTCAATTTTTGGTCTATCAGGTCTGCATTTTGGCGTATGCTTTCGGGAATAATGTATTTATAAGTTTTGCTTTCACCTTTATTAGCAACTCTTTGGTCGTTTTCCAGAGCAAAATGCCCTTTACGTATGTAGGTGTAAATTGCAACTATACAATCAGCAATTTTTCGCAAGGTAAAATCACCACTTTTAAGGAGGGACTTTTGGGTTGTTTAAATCTTTGTGAAGCGTAGCGAAACAAAGATTTAAACAACCCAAAAGTCTTTGTTTCTTCTTTATGTTATTTTTCATATTTTTAGTCATCAAAAATTGTTTTACGGTTTTCCATTCTATAACTTTCACCAGATAATTTAACAACTTCACATCGATATAAGACCCTATCGAGTAAAGCACTCGCCAGAACTTCATCATCAAGTGTCTCGGCCCATTGTTTTGGTGACTTATTAGTAGTGATTATTACAGAACTCTTCTCGTGCAGGTTGTCTATAAGATTAAAAAATGCTACTGCTTCGTTTTTCTTCATAGGAAACATCATTATATCATCTATGGCTAGTAATTGCGACTTTAATAATCTATTATATTTTCCCAGAGCTGATGATGTCATCTCTTTTAAGCGCAACACATTTATCAAATCTTCCATTGTAATAAAATATGCTTTATAACCTTGTTTTATTGCTTGATAAATAAGTCCTGCAGCAAGATATGTTTTACCTGTTCCTGATGGTCCCATAAAAATAACATTATAGTTTTGCTCCACCCATATTAATTCTAGCAGTTGCTTTAACTCGCCTTTTGTTATTCCATTTACAAAATTAAAATCATAGTTCTGTAAATCGTGATTTTGTGGCAAATTTGCCATCTTTAATCTTCGCAAATAATCTGTCTTTTGCCTTTGTTGCACTTCTTTCTGCAACAGATTTAAGGTGTATTCCAGATAGCTTGGTTTGTCTATCTGTGCTTGATGAATGGTGTTCTCTACAGATTTTTTTAAGTATGTTAACCTTAAAATTTCGGCATATGCTTGTATTTTATTATTCAATTTTTCCATTACACAAATAGTTTGTCAAATTTAGAAATATCACTTTTTTCAATATCAAAATCAACTTGATCTTGATATGATTTATCACTAGCAATCTTTTTTATTTCAACGTCTTTTACGTTGATTTCTGATTGTTTTTTATTCAATATCTCTATTAAATCTTTAGCGTTATAAACATTGTTTTCAGTACAAAAGATTAAGGTATCCTCTTTTATTTCATCGGAAAAATCATCTGTGTTTTTTACTAAGTATTGAAGATTATCCCGATAATATCTGCTCATGTTTTTCTGAAACAAATTAAAGTATGCCTTTGTTATATCAGTATCTCCAAAAAACTCAAATATCGATTTTTCTAGACTGTTAATCGTTTTAGACTTCTCTCTTTTATGGTCGGTATTTCTAATGATTTTACCTTTCTCTAGACTCAAAATATGAGTGCATATTTGCTCGTTTTCCGTATCAAAAATTACTATCTCTCCTCCTTTTAATTGCATTAATATGCTAGAGTTCTGGTTTTTATATGTACCAAGTGGTAATGAATAATAATTAGTTTTGTAGCATATTGTATTGTCTTTACGCACCTTATATTTTTTCAGTGCATCATCATTATTACCCTTGTTTTTAGTTAATGGTAAAAGGCTCTTTTGTTCTTCTAAAAAATCTTTTTTTGGAATAAGCTGTGTGGTTTGATGTTTTTTTCCGTTACCTGTTCTTGCCAACCACTCCAGGGCTTGTCTATTAAGGGTTTCGATGTCCTTAAAATCACGTCCTCGTAAGAAATTTTGCTTTATATATTTTACAACATTTTCTATTTTCCCTTTGCTTTGAGGATCTGCTTTTCTGCAAAAAACTTCCTTAAAACTAGATTCGCTGCAATAACTTTGAAATTCTTTAGTAAGCTTATAAGAACCTAAATTCTCGTCATTTATAAATACGCTATCTTGGTCGTAAATTATCTTTTTTGGTATGCCGCCCATATACTCAAAAGACTTTTCTTGTGCCTTTATTGTGCTTTTGGTGGTAAAGGGTTTTGTGATTATATATAAATACTTATATCTTGAACGTGATAAAACTATGGTATAAAAATAAACCTTCTGCCGTTTATCTTCAGCTCTCTGCATCCACGTTTCTCCAAAATCTACTTGAGCTTCACTACCATATTCTACTTCTGGTAACTTCTCAAAATTTCTATTTTTTTCTGTTTTAGGCTTGGTTATATTATACTGTTCTCTTATTGTTTGAACAAAATTATAAACTGTCTTTGGATGTATTTTTGGCAAGTCTTCATAACGCTCTTTTAATCTATCTTCAACCTGAGCGGATGATAAATATGGCTTTAATTCTAATGCCTTTTTTACATAATCATGATAAAGTTGTAACTTCTTTGGCATTCTTCTTTTTTGCTGTACCCATTTATGAAATTCTTCTTCACTTATTTGTTGATATTTGTGTATGGTTGCCCGATCTAAGCCTGTTTCTAATCTGATTTGGCTCTTGTTTAGACCTTGTTCTGTTAATTTTTGTACTTCGTACCACATATACAATCGTTTAGTGTTTCGCATTTCTAATATGGATTTAATTAATTAAATCCTTTAATTACACTTTTTTTGTCAATATTGATGACTTTTAATTGCCATTTATTGACGACTTTCAATTGCGAAAAATTGACGATTGCAAGTTACTGCTTACACCTCTGCTGACTTCTTTACTAACCAACCCGTGATTGTAAAGACCTCCCCTGGTAAAAGCTAATTCCTTCCGTCAATTACTGCTAAATCTACACAACTGAACAATTTTCTTCCTTGCATTGGGACGTTGGTATGATGTGCCACCTAATCCTATTCAGCTGTGCCTCGTATTTAGTTCCTGT
>JAQIBR010000229.1 GCA_027858955.1 Bacteroidales bacterium | reverse complement strand
CAACAAGTCGAATCTCAAGGTAATGCTGGTAGTTGCTGGTGTTTTTCTACGATGTCGTTCTTAGAAACTGATGTTTGGCGTATACAAAAAAAGCAAGTTTCTATTTCTGAAATCTATACAGTGTATTGGGAATATGTTGAGAAAGCACGTCGTTTTGTTCAAGAGCGAGGAAATTCGCTTTTCTCGGAAGGTTCTGAAGGGAATGCTGTTGCTCGTATTATGAAAATGTATGGAACTGTTCCTGCCGAAGAGTATTCAGGTCTGATTAATGGACGTAAATACCATACTCACGCAAAGATGGTTGAGGAAATGAGTGCGTATCTTAAATCTGTAAAAACATCCAACAACTGGAATGAAGAGCTTGTCCTAACTACGATCAAATCGATTATGAACCATCATATTGGAGTTCCCCCTACTACATTTACTGTTGAAGGAAAAGAGTACAATGCTAAGACTTATTTGAAAGATTATTTACAAATCAACCCAGATGATTATGTTGAAATATTATCCTATAAACAAGAGCCTTACTGGGAGCAAGTAGAATATAAAGTTCCTGATAATTGGTGGCATAATGCCGATTATTACAATGTTCCTTTGGATGAGTTTATGAAAATTATCAAGGAAGCTATTCGCGAAGGTTATACAATGTCGATTGGTGGTGATGTTTCCGAAGCTGGATTCTTGCGCAAAACTCAATGCGCTATGATTCCAGATTTTGATATTCCATCAGCTTATATCAATGATGATGCCAGACAGTTCCGCTTTTCAAATGAAACAACTACCGATGATCACGGTATGCACTTAGTTGGTTATCTCGAAAACTACAACAAGGACGGGAAAGATTGGTATTTAATTAAAGATTCAAGTTCAGGATCAAGAAATAACGATCCAAATGCCCCTGAATTTGGGTATTATTTCTTTCACGAGGATTATGTTAAGCTTAAAATGATGGGTTTTACAATTCATAAAGATGCTGTAAAAGACATCCTTAAGAAATTTGAAAATTAAACAACTATGGACTGAAAGTGCCTTAGTTTTAGCTTTCGAATGAAAATTAGTTATTTTTTTTGATTTAAGAACAAGGAACATCGATTAACGAATATTGAAGTATTCAACGCTTAAAGATTTATTCTAAAATTTGAAATCGTTAATCCTTGTTCGATATTCGAAAAAATATTTATAGAAACTAAAGTGCCTGCAATGAAATTGCAGAGTTTTAACCATTATATTAATTCTAGAAACCGGATTGTTTAGTTAACAATAACTAAGAAATAGTTTTTCTTGCCTTTCTGAACAAGAATATATTTCTGATTAAGCAAATCATCCATACTAAGAGCAAAGGCTTCATTGACTTTGCTCTTATTTATGCTTACTCCATTGTCTTTTAACATTCTTCGCGCATCGCCTTTGGAAGAGAAAATTTGCGTTTTCTCTGCCAGAAAATCTATAACACCAATGTTATTTTCTAAATCGGCTTTGCTGATTTCAAATTGAGGAACACCTTCAAAAACACTCAGGAAAGTACGTTCATCGAGTTTTCTTAATGCTTCTGTCGTTGCATTTCCAAATAAGATTTGAGATGCTTCAATAGCTGTTTCATAATCTGCTGAGGAATGTACACGAATGGTAATATTTTTTGCAAGCATTTTTTGAAGCTCTCTCATATGAGGCGCTTCATTATGACGTGCTACCAATTCTGCTACTTCTTCTTTCGTAAATAAAGTAAATATCTTGATGTACTTCTCAGCATCAGCATCCGAAGTATTCAGCCAAAACTGATAAAAAGCATAAGGAGTAGTTATTTCAGGATCGAGCCAAACGTTTCCGCTTTCGGTTTTGCCAAATTTTCCGCCATCAGCCTTGGTAATTAAAGGACAAGTTAAAGCAAAGGCTTTCCCACCTGCTTTTCTGCGAATAAGTTCAGTTCCTGTAGTAATATTTCCCCACTGATCTGCTCCGCCCATTTGCAATTTGCAGTTTTTTTCGGTGTAGAGGTGCAGAAAATCAGTTCCCTGAACAAGCTGATAAGTGAATTCCGTAAAAGACATTCCTACTTTTGAATCTTCTCCAATCCGTTTTTTAACTGAATCTTTAGAGATCATATAATTCACGGTAATATGCTTGCCGATATCGCGAATAAAATCGAGGAATGAAAAATCTTTCATCCAATCGTAATTATTCACCAATTCTGCTCCATTGGGTTTTGAAGAATCAAAGTCGAGAAACTTTTTAAGCTGTTTTTTAAGACCTTCTTCATTCTTGCGAAGTTCGGTTTCATCCAATAAATTTCGTTCTTCCGATTTTCCGGAAGGATCGCCAATCATTCCGGTTGCTCCACCAACCAATGCTATTGGTTTATGCCCGGCTATTTGTAAATGCTTGAGCATCATTACGCCTACTAGGTGACCAATATGCAAAGAATCTGCCGTTGGGTCTATACCCACATAAGCCGAAATCATTTCCTTTTCCATTATTTCTTCGGTTCCCGGCATTATGTCGTGGATCATTCCTCTCCAGCGTAGTTCTTCAACGAAATTCATTTTGTGTTTGCTTTTGTTTGATTAAGGCGCAAAAATAAGAAATTTTAAATGCTTTCCAGAAGTTAATGTATTCTATCATTTACACATTACCGTATTAACAAATTAGCATATTAAAACGGATCAATCACATCAATAAGCTTATACACCAAATCTCCACGCCGCACAAGCTCTTTTGTTTTAAAAGAAACGGCTTGCCCTTTCGCCGCTTTTTCAACAGGTTCTAATTCCAATCTGATTTCTTTAATAATATCTTCATAAACACCAGTTGTTGGACCAACAATATTTATTTCATCGCCAACATTCAACTCATTGGTATCAATCTGAAGCTCTGCTACATTTATATTTGTAAAATAATTGGTAATTTTCCCGAGATAGATTTTCTTTCGAGTTGCCTGAGAGCCATAACGTTCAGACCATTCGCCTGTTTTCCGGCCAAGATAATAGCCATCCCAAAATCCGCGATTGTAAACTGAATCTAGTTCTGTATTCCACTTTTTGATATTTTCTTTTGAAAAATCGCCTTTAAAAAAAGCATCGACTGCTTCGCGATAAACGCGTGTTACTTTTTTTACATATTCGGGAGAGCGACCACGTCCTTCAATTTTTAATACACGAACACCGGCATAAAGAATTTTATCAAGAAAATCGACCGTTTTTAAATCTTTGGGCGACATAATATATTCATTATCAACATGCAACTCTAACCCACTATCGCGATCTTTTACATCGTATCCTCGCCTACAAGGCTGTAAACAAGCGCCTCTGTTAGCTGATGAATTCATCAAATCCAAACTTAGATAACATTTACCCGAAACGGCCATGCACAATGCACCGTGTGCAAAAATTTCTATCTGAACCAAATTTCCGGAAGGTCCTTTAATCTGCTCTTTTTCGATGGTATCTGTAATAGCTTTTACTTGATGGAGATTGAGTTCACGAGCTGTAACCATAACATCGGCAAACATAGAATAGAACTTAACAGCTTCAATATTAGTTATATTAGCTTGTGTTGACATATGAATTTCCATTTTCTTTGAAAACGCATAATGAATAACCGATTGATCTGAAGCAATAATAGCTGTAATTCCATTTTCCTTGGCAGCATCAATTATAGCTTTCATTTCTTCAAGCTCTTTATCGTAAATAACAGTATTTAGAGTTATATAAGTTCGGATATTATTTTTTCTGCAAATAGCGGCGATTTCTTTTAAATCGTCAATACTAAAATTTTTAGACGATTTTGAACGCATGTTCAACTTCCCGATTCCAAAATAAACAGAATTTGCTCCTCCCTGAATTGCTGCCATCAATGATTCGTAAGAACCTACGGGAGCCATAATCTCAACATCTTGAGCAGTCTTTACTTGCACCATCATTAAATTTTTGGCAAAAATACGTTTATTTTTCAGCAAGCGCGATGATTGAACTCTTAAGCTTCAATGTTAAATTTTATCAAATTCAATATACAATTCAACAAAATCCACATCTTTGTAAAAAACAAGTTTTGAATTTTCTGGCTCATTTATACTTAGCAGGCAATAACGACGGATTAATCATTGGTAATTTTATTGCCGATATGGTTAAGGGAAAATCATATTTAAACTATTCAGAACCAATACAAAACGGAATATTATTACATCGGCAAATAGATTCTTTCACAGACACACATCCCATTTTTAGAAAAACTAAACGGCGGATACTGAAAGATCAGGGTCCTTATTCCGGAGTTGTAGTTGATATGTTCTACGATCATTTTTTAGCCATCGAATGGCCACAGTTTTCAAATGAAAAACTCGACGATTTTGTTTGCCGTAATTACCGCCTAATGATTAAAAATTACCGAATATTACCTGAACGTGCCCGCTACATTCTTCCTTATTTAGTCAGACAAAATTGGTTGTCAAATTATGCAAAATTTGAACCCTTATCTTTGATTTTTGATCGTATGGATAGAAGAACTAATTACCGCTCAGGCATGAAAACAGGAGTTGAAACCCTCAAAAAGCATTATCCCGAAATTAAAAAAGATTTTTATGCTTTTATGCCTGAAATTAGCGATTTTGTAGAGAATATGGATTTAATTCAGGATTAAACACCTAGTTTAATAAAAATAATTTCATTTTTTTTATTAAGCCTTGGCATTTACAAAAACCTATGTATATTTGCAGCGCTTTTCATCGAAAATGAAACGCAAAATTCCTCTTTAGCTCAGTTGGTTAGAGCATCTGACTGTTAATCAGAGGGTCCTTGGTTCGAGTCCAAGAAGAGGAGCCCAAAATTAAACCCAAACCAGTTCGGTTTGGGTTTTTTATTACAGTTATGTATTACATTTATATATTACACTCTATAAGTTTTGATAAATATTACGTGGGATACACAAGTGACATTTCTAGGCGCATAGAAGAACATAATACAAGCACTCGAAACACTTATACATCTAAATACCGGCCTTGGAAACTAAGTGCTTTATTTGCCATTTCTGAAAACGAAGGAGAGGCAATAATTATGGAGCGTTTTATCAAAAAGCAAAAAAGCAAACCTTTGCTGAAAAAACTCATCGATCCTAATTTTATACCTACGGGAACTTTAGCTCAGTTGGCTAGAGTCCCGTACGTACGGGATTAATCAGAGGGTCCT
>JAQIBR010000164.1 GCA_027858955.1 Bacteroidales bacterium | reverse complement strand
GCCCAATAATATGGATGAGAATACAAAGCGCTACCTTTGCTTATCATATCAACTTTTGTACGATGCAATGCTACATTTTTATCAAGTCCTTGAGCAAGATATGTATAAAATCCAGCGATAAGATCGGCACTGTATTTATCATTTACATCCCAATGGGTCATAACAACACTCGGCACACCAGCATACTGAAATCCGGTAGAAAGGCTCATTATCCCCTCACCTTTATTTAATTTTCCGTTCCCTGAATTACAAGCGCTCAGCACAGCTAAATCTGCACTCAATTCCATTCCAAACAACTCCCCAACTGTAAAGAATCTGGATGAAAATTTATCATCAGAATTGGAAAAAACCAATTGTGATTTTAAAGGCTCTTCATCGTTTAAAACGGCATGCATGGCTAAATGTAGAACAGATGCTTGAGGAGCCGTTTCCATGAACCTATTTTTTGTTGCTTTATCGCCCTTAAATATTTTAGGATTGAAAAAAGTCGAAATACTTTCCAGCTCTCGCTTAACATGTGGTAGTGGCATTAAAGCATAATCTTCATTTTTTGTAGTATCCAAATGATCTAAAAAAGAATATTCTGGAGCAAAAGCAATTATTTGTCCATAATTGGGTTTCTTTTTCTGCGCATAACTAAAATAGATCGCCGCTGAATTTAAGGTACTACTAATATTGCTTCGAATAAAATATGACAATTTTCTATAATCAGGTTGCTCCTTGGCAATGGTGTCGGTGAGCAATATATCAAAAGGTAAATAACTTAAGATGCCATCAGGCACAATAAGCAATTCTTTTCCTGCAATGGTTTCAGCAAAATCGCCTAATAAAAACTCATAATTTTCGTGGGCTAATTTAATAAACGATTGATAATCGTCATAACTGTTTTCAGTATCTACATAGCGGATTAGTTTCAATAAGCTAAGAATTGAATTTTCAAATCCGTCTGGTATTTTTTTAGTGTATAAATTGACATCCTTCTTCGAAATAACATAGGCCAGGAGTAGAGAGTCGGTAATAGAATAATCGATCAGTACTTTATTATTCGATAATTGCTCTTGCACATCTTTTATTCCAATCACATTATTCCCATAGAATAAACGATAATATTCCTTATGATCTATCCTTAAAATATTCTGGATACTATCTAATTTTTTTTGCATTGATTGCCTTTGAAGATTATAAACCCGAAGTAGTTTTGGATCTATTGTTGATGAAGCAGATGTCAACGGATTCATTTTTTCATGTAAACTCAATAAATTTTGTTTGAGATTATTTTCTTTTTCAATCAATTCAGTTGGAACATTCGACAGGCGTAGCGAATCATTCTGTTGCAAACTAGCCAATAAAGCAGTTGATTTCTTTTGTTCAATAAAAGAAAATGTAGCTTCAAAAAAGCTTTTTTCTTTGGTTAAAACATAGAGTTTATTAGAAACTTGAATTGCTTGATTCAGTAAGTCATCAACCTCCTTATTTAAAATGAGATTACTATTGTATTTCTGTGAAAGACGAAATCCTACAACCATATTAAGACTTAGTTGATAAGTATCGAAGGAGGCTCTTAAATATTTTAAGTCTTTTGTAATTTCATAATGCTTTGCTAATGCAAGTGCTTTCCAACCTAAAGAATTGGTAACCGATTGAAGGCTCATTTGCACACGATCAGGGTTAATTAATGGATTGGTATTATAAAATCCCGGAGTTAAGGAAATAATAGACGATTGTACAATTTCCAAAGCCTTCTCAGTGCTGTTTTCTTCTATAAAATATCTGGCTAATCCCAGTTGAGCACGACCAAGATGCTCGTTTTTTTCGCCCAAAACAGAACGATATCCTCTTACCGCAAGATTTAAATAATACAAACCAAGCACTTTATCTCGGCCTGTTTGCATATAAAAAGAACCTAACCAAAAATGTGTGTCAGCAATTTCTTTTCCATTAGGAACTTTTTTAGACTCGGCAATTGAATTTGCTAATTTCAGCAATTGTTCTGCTTTATCCAGGCTATCTGCCTTCCAGTAAGTTTCACCAAAAACTCGATATTGAAATGGGCTTAATTTATTTTTCGATGCAGCCAATCTAAAATGGTAGATCGCGTTTTTATAATCTTGTAAGCCTTTGTATACCGTAGCAATATCTGTATGGGATTTTATCAGCTGAATATGGTTTAGAGGTAACTGATTTTTAAAAATCGCATAGGCTTGTTGGTAGAAATGCAAGGAATTCTCATAATCTTTAAGCATATAAAAAGATTCTGCTTGTGCATCTAAATTATGCGCTTTTTCCAGAAGTGGCCCATCAGATTTGATTAATAATGTTAATGATTTTTCGTATAAACTTATGGCTTCAGAATACTTGCCAAGAGAATAACTTAAAGTCCCTTTTCTCAAATACAATAATGCTAATTCTGCTTGATGATCAGAATCATCTTCATTTAGCATTTCCAAAGCCTGTTTATAATACTTCTCAGCAATATAATAATAACCAAGTCGCAAATATGAATCGGCAAAACGAGCCAGGATTGAAGCAATTTGAATTTCGTTATTACTTTGTAAGTACACAATATCCTGTGCTTTTCCAAGGTATTTAAATGTATTAATAGAGTCGGACTTTAATGAGAAAACTTGACTAAGGTTCTGATAGGTATCTAATAACATAGTATCATGAACGTGAACATAGTCTTCGCGGTACCGAATAGTTCTCATGTAGTTAACAATAGCACTATCCAGCTGGTTTCGAGAAAAATAAATATTACCTATCAGGTGATGAAGCTGTGGATATAACTCATTAGGATTTTTAAAAAGATCCGTTTTTCCTTCCAACCAAAAAGCAATAGACGAAGAATTTACTAAATCACCTTTTCCCCAATAGCCATGAGCTAAAGTCTTCCAACTTAAATAATAATCAACATTATTACTATTGAATTTATTTAAAAAGCGATACGCAGTGTCGTGCGATTTCCGTTCGATAAAACCATCAAATTTTTCTTGATCATTGGGTAAAAAATCTATATCTGGAATATTACTTTCCTGAGACCAAGAAGGAAACGAGAAATGTGCAAATAAAAAAAAGACAAAACTGATTTTTTTAAACATTTTTCAAAAGACAAAGGTTCTAACAAAAATAGGCTAAGTATAGCATACATCCAAGGTCTAATTTTTATATAATTGTTGCTCAAAAAAAAGAAGGGCCTAAACCCTTCTCCATCAATAGTAATTATGCAAACTAAGTTTTTTATGAAATTTTAATGTTGCACATTAATTAATTTTACTTCACGGTTAGAATCAATGTTTAACGAACATAAATAAGAGCCGTTAGGTAAGTCAGAAGTTGAAATTGTAATTTTATTACTATT
>JAQIBR010000163.1 GCA_027858955.1 Bacteroidales bacterium | reverse complement strand
GCCCAATAATATGGATGAGAATACAAAGCGCTACCTTTGCTTATCATATCAACTTTTGTACGATGCAATGCTACATTTTTATCAAGTCCTTGAGCAAGATATGTATAAAATCCAGCGATTAGATCGGCACTGTATTTATCATTTACATCCCAATGGGTCATAACAACACTCGGCACACCAGCATACTGAAATCCGGTAGAAAGGCTCATTATTCCCTCACCTTTATTTAATTTTCCGTTCCCTGAATTACAAGCACTAAGTACAGCTAAATCTGCACTCAAATCCATTCCAAACAACTCAGCTACAGTAAATAATCCGGATGAAGATTTATCATTAGCATTCGAAAACACTAACTGCGATTTCAGAGGCTCTTCATCGTTTAAAACTGCATGCATGGCTAAATGCAGAACAGATGCTTGCGATGCAGTTTCCATAAATTTAGTTTTGGTAGCATTATCGCCCTTAAATATTTTAGGATTGAAAAAAGTTGAAATACTTTCCAATTCTTGATTAACGTATGGCAGTGGCATTAAAGCGTAATCTATGTTTTTTGTAGTATCCAAATGATCTAAAAAAGAATATTCTGGAGCAAAAGCAATTATTTGTCCATAATTGGGGGTTTTTTTCTGCGCATAACTAAAATAGATTGCCGCTGAATTTAAGGTACTACTAATATTGCTTCGAATAAAATATGACAATTTTCTATAATCAGGTTGCTCCTTGGCAATAGTGTCGGTGAGCAATATATCAAAAGGTAAATAACTTAGAATACCATCGGGTACTATAAGTAATTCTTTTCCAGCAATTGTTTCAGCAAAATCGCCCAAAAGAAATTTATAATTATCGTGTGCTAGTTTTATAAACAATTGATAATCTTCATTACTATTTTCCGTATCAACATGACGAATTAATTGCAACAATCGAAGAATGGAATTTTCATACCCAGCAGGAATCCTTTTTGTATACAAATCGGCCTTATCTTTCGAAATAACATAGACTAAGAGTAAGGAGTCCATAATAGAATAATCGACTAATACTTTATTTTTAGGCAGCTGCTTTTGAACATCCAATATTCCAATCACATTATTACCGTAAAACAAACGATAATATTCCGAGTAATCAAGGGCTAGAATATTTTGGATACTATCTAATTCCTTCTGTAGTGACTGCTTTTGAATATTATATGCACTAATAAGTTTTTGGTCAATGGTTGATGAAGGATAGGCAGTCATATTCATTTTTTCTTGCAAACTCAATAAATTCTGCTTGAGACTATTTTCTTTTTCAATCAATTTGGTAGGAACATTAGACAGGCGTAGCGAATCGTTCTGTTGTAAACTAGCCAATAATGCAGTCGATTTATTTAATTCGATAAAAGAGAATGTTGCTTCAAAATATTTTGCTTCCTTAGTAATAGTATATAATGTATTGGAAACCTGAATAGCTTGATAGATGAGTGAATTAACTTCCTTATTTAAAATTAGATTGCTGCTGTATTTCTGAGAAAGGCGAAAACCATCAACCATTTTAATGCTTAGAAGATATGTATCAAAAGATGCCTTTAAATAACTTAAGTCTTTTGTTTTTTCATAATGCTTAGCTAAGGCGAAAGCTTTCCAACTCAATGAATTAGTAACTGACTGAAGACCCATTTGTACAATATCCGGATTTATTAATGGGTTTTTTGAATAAAACCCGGGTGTTAGGGAAATAATTGATGATTGTAAAATTTCTAATGCTCTTTTCGTATCATCTTCTTGTATAAAATACATTGCCAAACCAAGTTGAGCTCGCCCTATCAGTTCGTTTTTTTCGCCTAAAGCAGAACGATATCCATCCACTGCCTTATTTAAAAAATCCAAACCAAGAACTTTATTTCGTTTAGTCTTCAAATAAAACGACCCTAACCAAAAATATGTGTCAGCGATTTCTTTTTCATCAATAGTTTTCTTTGAAACAGCAATAGAATTTGCCAATTTCAGGAAGTGTTCGGCTTTATCTAAACTGTCTGATTTCCAATATGTTTCACCAAAAACACGATATTGATAAGAACTCAATTTACTTTTCGAAGAAGCTATTCGAAATTGATTTAAAGCATTTTCATAATCTTCTAAACCTTTGTAAGTTGTGGCTAAATCTGTATGAAGACTTATTATTCGCGGATGTTTACTTGGCAATATACCGCTATAAATATCATAAGACTTGAGATACATTTGCAAAGCACTTTGATAATCCTTTAACATATAGTGCACATCGGCTAGAAGCTCTAAAACATTTGCTTGTTCATTATCGGTCCATTTTATTTGCTCTAAAAACACCAAGGACTTAGCATATAGTTGACTTGATTCTGTCATTTTGCCTAAATAGTATGATAGCCGCCCTTTTTGAGTATAAATAAGTGATAATTCATGCTTATGTTCCGGGTTTTTTGAATCTAATAGATTAATTGCATCTCTGTAATAAGTTTCTGCAAGATCATAGTATGCAAGCCTTGAATAAGAATCAGCAAAACGCCCATATATAGAAGCTATTTGTACTAGGTTGTCACTTTGT
>JAQIBR010000127.1 GCA_027858955.1 Bacteroidales bacterium | reverse complement strand
GTTTTGTACTTCGACTTAGCTTTATCGTTTAATTGAACATTCATAATATTATTCAAAATTAAATCGGAATCAGATAATACTAATGCATCTGTTAACGTTTTTGATTTTTTTAAGTTATTCTTTACCTGCGTCCACCCGAAAGTTTTAGAGTATTTAGGAAGAATAATTCTACCATGAATTTCAACAGCAGCAATTTCATCTTTATTCACTATGCGAGGCAAATGACGACCGAGTCCTAATTCAGCTTTCGAATAATTAAGTAACTGATGATAACCATTTTTCAGTAATAAATGGTAAGCTTTTAATATATCCTTTTCATCCAATATAAAATCTATATCGCCAACCATTCTTTCTGCAATATCGCCATATAAATTATCGAGCAAATGTGCGGTGCCTTTAAGGAAAACTGGCTTTAATCCATTCTCAATCAATAATTTCGTAATATTTTCTGCTTGACTAAGTATACTTATGTTTCTCTCGCGATTTAAATTAGTTATTTCTTCAAAATGAGAAATTAATTCCGCGGGCAAATAAGAAAGAAGATTATTTCGTTTTAAATTAATATAAAGTGCCGGCAATATCAGTTGGTTGCTGCTTTGATAAACAACTAAATTCCAATCGACTAGTTCAGATTGAATAATTTCCTGAATTGCAGATGCGCGTTCAGGGTGCACGCTCAGCGACAAACATTTGCCGACAAACAAAAGGGCTTCTTTATTAGTCATCAATAAGTAGTTTTTGAACAGCGCTAAGCATTTTTTCATTATTAGAATAGCGCAAATGATAGGCAGGCAAGTCTGCAATCCAATCCATAAAAAAACGCGCATTTTCTTCTTTTGGCGATAGCCATGAATCTGAAACCAAATACTTAAAGGCTAAATGTATATCCAGAGGTTTGAGTTCAAAATCAACATCAGTTGTATATTGAATAAAAACTAAAGCTTTAATATTTCGTGAAGGATTATGTTGAATAATCTTTGGTGCTAAATAGCGAACAGTTTTATTCATCGCTTTCAGTTCATATTCTTTTGCTTTAAGCAATTCAGGAAATCGAGTACTTAAAAACTCAAGCGCTTGCTTTTTAACAGATATGGCAGCGGGAAATGCCAAAACCTGACCAGAAGTATCAATTGGAACAAAATCATCAGCAATAAGAGATAATCCGCTTGCCAATGCAATAGCTGAAGCTGTGCTTTTTCCATTGCCGGAATCACCTAAGAATAAAACACTATTCCTATCATTTCCAACAGCAGATGCATGCAAAACTCCAAGCCAATCTTCTTCTGTTTTAGAATACGCTTTGTTTAATAACGCCATAAACACCTGTCCTTTAAATACATGCTCTTCATTCTTGACCCATGAACCAAGTTGATTTCCATCGACATTTAGAATATACTTTTCATCATATATGAACAGATTTAAGTTTTGAGAAGCCGAATCATTTTTGTTTGTTTCCAGATGTGCAAACAAAGGATGAAACATGGTTTCTAAATTTGCATCGCTATAAAACAAATGAAAAACAGCAGCATTGAAGTAATATTTTTTGGAACTAAAAAAAGATGATGGTGATTTGACTTTTATTTCTTCTTTATCAAAAAAAGCTTTTTCTTTTAACTGCTCAGAAAAAAGCGCATCTATTTTATTTACAGTTTTTTGAGCTTCATTTTCAGGCAAATTATAATGTTGAATACACCAGCGGACAACATCTTCTTTAGAATTCTGTTTTTGCAGCTGCTCGAAAACGTTAAAAACATCTTCATCTATTTGCAAATAGTTATTGGTGTTTTTAAACCAGAGCCACTTTTTGTTTCCGACTGTTTTAACTAAATAATCTGCCATTATTCAATATTTCACAAACCCCGTGATGCTTGACTTTTTTGAGTTTTTCATTAGCTCACAACACGCTTAGATTGCCTAAACAATTTATAATTTTCAACTACATTATTTTTGTACAAATTCTTTGCATCGTCAGATAAAAATGACTTGTCAACCATAGCTAATATCTCATTTTCTTTTTTATTAGATGCGTCAATATTTTTCGTGATAATAGTTTCTTTAATCTTCAAACGATTTCCAAATTCAATAAAATCATCACTATTATAACTATATTTTTCGCCTAATGGCAAACTAGTTTGTTCAAATTCTTCAAATAGATTCAACGCCAATAAATTATCCGCAAGATGAATCTTGGTATTCATTAAGTCATACGATGGTGATAACATCATATCACCATCAGCAGTTTCCAAAAGCGAAATGTTTTTTAAATGAAAATCACCATTACCGGTAATGAAATTGAATATCAGAATACGAAGAAAATCAACTCTATTTACTGGGCTTAGCCATTCTCCAACATCTTGATAGGTTTTTGATGTATATTTATGAGCCGCTTTAAGAACTGACCCGAAATCTTCCTGATTTAATTTTTCACCATTCACATCATAATCAAATCGTCTAGTGATATATGCCGGAGTTCCATTGGCAAAGTTCATAAATGCGCATTCGGCTATTTTGATACTAAAAAGTTGTTTGGCTATTTGCATGCTTACATGTTCATTTGCGGGCGATTGGTCAGGCAAATTAAACTTAGACAACATTGGTTTTATAATATACTGAGATTTTTTATCTACATTCATTTTTGGAACCAAGTCGATTCCCCTGGGTTTACCAATAAATCCTTTTCGTTGAACTCCTGAGATACTAAATCCCATCGGTTGACCATCAATTCTTTTTGAAATATCTTCCCAATTGAATTTGAGTTGAGGACTGACCTTGGAGCGGTTAAATAATGTTGTCTCACAGGATGAACAAAATCCTTTTGTATTATCCTTAAGGCATCCGTTACACTGTCCCATGTTATTTGTTTTTTACTGTTATCGCTCCAATTGTATCATATTGACAGCTTAGTGCCAATAAACTCCAATCATCATTAGGGTCAATTCTTAATGCCTTACAAATTTGTTCTCGATTCTCGCCCTCGCTAAGAATGGATTTGAAGTAGTGAAATAATTCTTTGGAATGATAGACTTTTTGTGTCTTAGACATATTAACCGAAATTGGTCGCGTGGTAACATCTTCAATAAAGGCATCATCATATTCAAAATGATAACCATCATCATCAACCCAAAGCTCCCCGGCCTTAATATTTCCTTTATAGATGACTTCCAAATTATTTCCCAACATCATATTTTATTATTTACGCTTTTTTACTTCCACTTTTATTTCCCAATTCAGATATTCAAAAATATTTTGCAATACATCAAATGTTGGATTTCTAACACCAAGTTCAATTTGAGAAATGGTAGTCTTGGACAGGCCGGTAAGGTCGGCTAAGTCCCTAATGGTTAGCCCCAATACTTTCCTTCTATGTTTTATTAGTTTTCCTAATTCTTCTATTTTCATAACACTGTACTATTATATTGGTAATAGTTTGTCAAATATACTCATTTTATTCGAATTTGTCAATTATGTATTAATATAATGGTACATGTTTAACATAAACATTGATGGCTGGTGTAATTGTCAGGTATGTACCAATATATTGGTACGAATATAGAAAAATATTTAAAAAACAACATAATTGTGAAGTTTGTGCCAATATAATGGTACACGGTATAATTATCCCAAAACCTTGCTTAAACCTTGCGCATAAAAAAGAGTCACAATTTTTATTTGTAACTCTTTGATTTTTATGCTCATCTTCTTGGATCCCGTACGTACGGGAGACCCTCTGATTAACAGTGTTTTTTTACCGATTTTAAAAACCCCAGTTGGCTTGACTTCAATGGGTTATCTAAAAATAGATCAATCTAAAATGTCCACCAATTGTCACCATTTTACATAAAACCTTGCGCCAACCGACCGGAGGGAGCTCAGCGAAGCTAAACCTTGCGCGTTTTTGTATTGGTAAATAATCCCATTAAAAAAGATGTTTATTTTACTCTTCTTTTCTAAATCATCAACCAAATTGTTTAGTTTATGTTGCTCCCTGGAATGGTAAAATAAAACGTACTCCCTTTCCTTACTTCGCTTTCAACCCAAATCTTACCACCATGTTTTACCACGAACTCTTTGCATAGGATTAATCCCAATCCTGTTCCCTTTTCGTTTTTAGTTCCCGTTGTTGAATGCGTTTGGTCTATTTTAAATAATTTCTCATTATCAACTTTTGAAATCCCTACTCCGGTATCGCTTATCGAAATTAATAGTTCCGCTTGCTTTTCCTCAACAGAAATACTAATCTTTCCTCCCGGATGAGTGAATTTCATAGCATTCGAAATCAGGTTTCTCAATACTGTGCTAATCATTTTTTTATCAGCAAAAACAAGTGCATTGGATGGAACATTTTTAGTTATACTGATCGATTTTTGTTTGACCGCTCCGCTTAATAATAGTTCTGTATCCTTGATAAGTTCAATTAGTTCGAAATATTCGGGGTCAAACTCCATCCTTCCCGTTTGAGATTGCGACCATTCCATCAAATTCGTTAGCAAGTCCAAAGCTCTATTGGACGATAGGTTAATTATTCCGGCATATTTTTCAATACCTGCATAGTTTTTTTCTCGTATCTGTTCAACAAGAAGATTGCTAAAACCCATAATCGAATTAAACGGACTTTTCAGGTCATGAGAAATTATCGAAAGAAATTTATCCTTAGTTTTATTTAATTCATTGACTTCGCCAACCTTCTTTTCTAACTCAATTGTTCTTTCTTTTATCGTTTCTTCCTGATTAGAATTTAATTCAAACAATCTATGTGATACATGATTATAAGAATCTATTAAATTTGACAACTCCTTAGTTGTGTTTATGCTTATTGGATTTTCGATGAGCAGATCCTTATTAGAGACCAATATGGATTCTCTAATTTTTTTCAATGGACTATATACTAGTTTTTTCTGTACAAATAAGAAAATTAAAAAGATAGTTCCAATGGTTAAAAGGACAATAACACTAAGTAACATTACGTAAGTTTGCGCTCTTTGATAAGCCTCACTTAACGGAACTCTAATTGAAACAACTGAAATAATTTCTCCTTCAGTTCTGTTAAAACTTTTTTTATCACCATAAATTGCAACTAAGCCAGTAGGAGCCCTATCTGGCGTGTCATGACAGATTATACATTGCGACTTCAGAGTTTCCCCTTTCTTAAGAACATAATAGTATGGGTTATTTTCTATTGTAACAATACCTGATTCTTTAACGTAATCAGGGTCTGTATTTATCTTATGAAAAAAAACCAATTCTAAACTATCTGCTTCGTTCTTAGGATCTCTTGCATTAACAGCTGCATCTTTATAATAGTATCCATAATTGTTACGTTTCTGAAAATAAGCATTTAGATGACCTATAGAATGTGTAGAAGACATCCAATTTGGATCGAAGTACCCTTTATTAATTGTATCATTCAGCGTTTCTAACAAACTTGGTTTAAGATCAGCTGAATAAAAGTCATGAATTGCCAAATTTCGATCTAATATCAAAGAAGCTTTTTCTTCAGCAGCTTGAAGTGCTCCTTTTTTTAAAAAGAAGTTAATAGATATAATTAGCAAAAAAGCTGTTAAAATTAACAAGCTAAATGTTAATAGGGGGAGAAGAGTGGAAGTTCTATAATTAGATAATTTCATCAATTCTTATTTTTTTAGACTAAACAATTTTTTAATTATTCATTACTGTTAACGAAACAATTAAAACCAAAGTTAGCGTTTTTTTCGTATCTAACTTTACCCTGTATAGTTTCAGCATAATTAGGACTGAAGTGTTTAACGTCAGCAAAAAGTGAGCTTTCAAAGATCAAGATTAAGATAATTTATCCAAAACCTTGCGCGTTTTTGTATTGGTAAATAATCCCATTAAAAAAGATGTTTATTTTACTCTTCTTTTCTAAATCATCAACCAAATTGTTTAGTTTATGTTGCTCCTTGGAATGGTAAAATAAAACGTACTCCCTTTCCCTACTTCGCTTTCAACCCAAATTTTCCCCCCATGTTTTTCCACAAATTCTTTACATAGGATCAAACCCAATCCGGTTCCTTTTTCTTTATTAGTCCCTGGTGTTGAATAGGTTTCATCTATTTTGAATAATTTCTCGCTATCCTCTTTTGAAATCCCTACTCCGGTGTCACTTACCGAAACAAGCAGTTCATGCTGTTTTTCCTCAACAGAGATCGTAATCTTTCCTCCAGTATGTGTAAATTTTATAGCATTCGAAATTAGGTTCCTCAATACAGTACTAATCATTTTTTTATCTGCAAAGACCGGTGCATTGGAAGGAACATTTTTAGACAGACTAATCGATTTTTGTTCCAACGCACCAGTTAATAAAAGTTCTGCATCCTTAATAAGTTCCACTAGTTCAAAATGTTCAAGATTAAATTCCATTCTTTCTGTTTGCGATTGCGACCATTCCATCAAATTCAAAAGCAAATCCATTGCTCTATTGGAAGATTGTTGAATAATTTCAGCAAATTTTGCTATTCCATCATGGTCATTATTATTTATTTGTTCAATAAGTAAATCGCTAAATCCGAGAATGGAGTTGAACGGACTTTTTAAGTCGTGGGCAATGATGGAGAAAAACTTGTTTTTTTCGGCATTGATTGTTAAAAGTTCTTCGTTTTTCTTTTTGATAATTATTTCAGTTTTTCTACGCTCCGATATATCTCTTATTGTACCTAAAGCCACTAATTTTTCATTATGCTTAACTAATCTTCCATTAATTTCAACATCTATCAGATCTCCGTTCTTGTGGTAAATTTTAGAAGTAAAGTTGCGTATTTCTTGCTTTAGAAACACATTTTTAAGTTGAAGCAGATATTTTGTCATTTCGCTTTTTGGTACAAAACGAGTAAACGACTTGCCAACAAGCTCTTCTTGTTTATATCCTAATATTTTTTCCACACTTTCGTTAAAAAAAAGTTGTTTGCCTGTTTTATCAAGCATGAAAACAATATCCAAAGTGTTTTGAGTAATAAGTTTGTATCGCTCTTCGCTTTCGCGTAATAAACCTTCTGCTCGTTTGCGTTCAGAAATATCTTCTTTTACAGCAAGAAAATGAGTGGTTATGCCTTTATCGTTTCTAATTGGGGAGATGGATGCAAATTCCCAATAAAGCTCTCCATTTTTCTTTTTATTGTGAAATTCGCCTCTCCATTCTTTACCGGAGCAAATTGTTTCCCAAAGTTCTTTGTATTCTTCAGA
>JAQIBR010000004.1 GCA_027858955.1 Bacteroidales bacterium | reverse complement strand
TTTTTTAATTAGCAAAAATAATAACAGGGGGATCTGTTTTTTTAAAAAAGTGAAAATTAAAAGAAAATTTATACTTGAATAAAAAGAAATTAAACAAAAGGATTTTCACACAGTCTGTTTAGTCTGGGTGTTAGTGAAAAAGAGAAAAGGGCTTTAGCCCAATATTTTAAATTTATATTTACGAATATATTCATGATTTTGATCATAAAAAATCTTTAGCTTTGCTTGAGATGACATGATTAAATCTATCAAAATGATTATCTTTGAAAGTCAATATAATCAGATAAATGAACATTACAGACAAAAAGTATTTTGCTCAATATTCAAACCTAATTGGAACTCAAATTCCACTTTTGATAGAAAATTTTGACTTTTCCGAAAAAAATGGCGATTTCGATTTTTTAACAAAAGCTTCAGCTGTTTATTCATCAAACATTGAAGGAAATAGTATTGACCTTAATTCTTTTATGAATTATGAACTAAGTAAAGTAAAATTTAAAGTTGGAACAGAAATTGAAGAAATTGAAAACCTAATTGAAGCATATGAATTGGCTCAAAATAATAATCTTACAGAATCTAATTTATTAAATAGTCACAAAATATTTTCCAAAACACTTCTAATTAAAAGTAAACGAGGCAAATACAGAAATGAACAAGTTGGTGTTTTTGGAAAATCAGGAATTACATATTTAGCCATAGAACCGGAATTCGTTGAAAAGGAAATGAAATTGTTTTTTGGTGATATTATATTCCTCCTTAAACAATCTTTAACTGAGGAAGAAGTATTTTATTTTGCATCTCTAATTCATTTAAGGTTTGTTCATATACACCCTTTTCGAGACGGAAATGGCCGAGCTGCTCGTTTATTGGAGAAATGGTTTATAACAGAAATCCTTGGGAAGAATTTTTGGAAAATTCCTTCGGAAGAATATTACAAAAACCATCAACAAAAATATTATGAGACTTTAAATATTGGTGTAAATTTTTATGAACTTAACTATGAAAAATGCATCGAATTCTTAAAGCTATTACCGAATTGCTTAAAGTGAAAAGCACGAAAACAAAAGAATCAAAGATTTATTCCATCCCTGACAGGGTTTGAAACCCTGTCAGGGATTTCAAAGTTCGACAAACTTTTACTAAGTGCTAGTCAGGGCTTCACTCAAAGTGAAACCCTGACTTAACATTAATTACTCAAATGCCCCTTCCAGCCATAATAGGCTAAATACACATAACTTAGCATAGGAACAAAAAAAGAAAGCTGAACACCTGCAAAATCAGCAACCGCTCCTTGAATAGGTGGAATAATAGCACCTCCAACAATAAACATTACTAAAATAGAAGATCCTTGACTTGTATAATCACCAAGTCCTTTTATGGCCATAGTAAAAATATTAGACCACATAATAGAATTAAAAATTCCTATCCCTAATATAGCCCACATTGCCCATAAATTGCTTCCGAAAATACCAATAAATAGAAGTGCAATTGGAGCCAGTGCGAAAATTGTCAAGGTTCTTCCAGGTAATGAACGACCAATAATAAAGGCAAAATAATTAAGCAATAAAAAGACAAGATATGGAAATGCTTGTTCGAAACTGACATCTGTCTTAAGGTAAACGGCAATATAAACTACAGCGAAGGACAAAGCGGAAACAAGCAACATTGAAATATACTTTTTCTTTTTGCCGATGGCACTAAGAGAGATAGCACCCAAAAAACGTCCAATCATAGCACCGCCCCAATAAAAAGCGACAAAAGGACTAGCTTGAGCTTCGTTGAAACCTGCTATTTTCTCTAATCCCAAAAAGCTGATTAAGAAACTACCTATAGCAACCTCGGCACCTACATAAAGAAAAATGGCAATCGCTCCTAAGCGCAATTGTCTGAATTTTAATGCTCCAGCTCCTTTAATTAATTGAGCAGCATTTACAAATCGAGGTAGTTTTGCTCCTTTAATCGCGATAGCTAAAAGCAATAATAATAGTGTTAAAAACAAATAAGGAACCACAACAGAATCTGCTCCATTATCAACATTTTTAAAATATTCGAATATAAAATAACCTCCTAAAATCGGTCCTATCGTTGTTCCAAACGAATTAAATCCCTGTGATAAATTCAAACGAGAAGATGCGCTTGATTCCGGACCCAATATGGCAACATAAGGATTTGCAGCTATTTGCAACATAGCAAAACCCAAACCTAAAATAAAAAGAGCAGCAAGGAAAAATCCATAAAATTGATAATGAGCTGCGGGATAAAACAAAATAGTTCCAAAAGCCGACATAAGTAAACCTATGATAATTCCATTTTTATAACCGATCTTATTAATTGGATCACCATAAAACATTGATATAAAAAAATAAATAAGTCCTCCGACAAAATATGCGCTGAAGAAAGCAAACTGAACAAGCATTGCTTCCAAATAAGTTAAATCGAAAACTGCTTTAAGATGTGGAATTAATATATCGTTTAAAACGGTAATAAATCCCCACATAAAAAATAGCGAGGTAAGAAGAACAAGTGAAAATCGGCTGGATTTTGATGTATCAGAATGCATAGGTATGTTTTTTGCTCAAGCAAAAGTAAAAATTAATCTATGAGTATACTCCGAAAAGTTAAAAAGTTAAAAAAAGTCCTGAAAGGACTGAACTTGAATAACCGTGGGTGAAACCCACGGAAGAATCTTAGACAAACTCACAACCCTGAAGGGGTTGAATATCTATAGATAAAAGTTCAACCCCTTCAGGGTTGTGACTTCAATTTCACTTATTTTCCACCGGTTGCACCGTTCGACTGAGCTCACGCCGAAGCCGGCGGTTATTCAAATTTTATCCCTTCAGGATAATCTATCGACTTTTCGGAGTGGACTCTTCATTATTGCTTTAGATTTAGTATTCAAAAGCAATGAAATACTTACTATTTAGAATAATTCTTCATTAATCGGATTTATAAATAGAATTTTTCTATTTTTGCATCAAACACAAAATTATGATATCAAAAAGAAACTCTATTTTACTCTGGATATTAGCCGTTATTTTTACTTTGAGTGCAGCTATATATCAACGTGCAACAGGACCTACATATCCACAAAAAGCTGAAATTGAACTTAATAATAAGATTTACAAATTCAAATTACTAACTACTTTTGGCGGTGAATCCGATGCTCCGATTAGTTTAGATGTACCTTCAAATGTAAAAGGCATGGTTAAATATCGTCCTTACAGAAGCAATGCCAAGTGGAAAGGATTGGAAATGAAGCATAATGGAGAAAGCTTGGAGGCTTTTTTACCCAATCAACCACCAGCCGGAAAACTTGAATATATGGTATCCTTAGAATTTGAAGGAGAACATTATGGCTTAAACGAAGACCCGGTAGTAATTCGATTTAAAGGTGCCGTTCCAGGAATAATTTTGGTTCCTCACGTTATTCTTATGTTTTTGGCAATGCTTTACTCTACACGTACAGGTATAGAAGCACTTGGAAAGGGGCATCGCACATATTCCTACACCATTATTACTTTAATTACACTTGGTATTGGAGGGATGATACTGGGTCCTGTGGTACAACTATATGCTTTTGGTGATTTATGGACAGGTTGGCCTTTTGGTGGTGATTGGACTGATAATAAAACACTCTTTGCTTTTGTTTTTTGGGTGATCGCCTTCTTCGTACTGCGTAAAAACAAGAAGAACCGTGTTTGGCCCATAATTGCCTTTATTGTATTACTGGCCATTTATATGATTCCACATTCAATGGGTGGTTCGGAATTGGATTATGAAACAGGTAAAGTAACAACAGGTTTAAAAGAATAAAAAGACAAATCTATTAAACATAAGAATCTGATTGCGTGTATTTTATGATGCTTTATTATAGGGACTGATATTTTCAGGAATAATTTTAAAAAAGGGTTGTTTATTAGGAAATTTTTCACGTATTTTGCAGTCCGTTTTTCAGAAACAAGAATTTAAATAATAGGAAGATGTCAAGAATTTGCGAAATAACAGGAAAGAAAGTGATGTCAGGAAACTATGTTTCTCACTCTCACGCTAAAACCAGAAGGAAATTTTATCCTAACTTACATACAAAGAAATTTTTTATCCCTGAAGAGGATAGATTTATAACATTAAAAGTATCAACTAAAGGCATGCGCATTATTAGCAAAAAAGGCATAACTGTTGCCTTGAGAGATGCTAAAAAAGATGGTTTCTATACTGCATAAGTTAAAAAAAGATTAAGGATGCTGTTTGGTTTCAAACAGCATTTTTTTTGTGCTAATTTTTTTCAATTAAAAGAATATTAGTCGCGAAATGGCGTTTCAGCTAAATAAGTATATTTGCTTCTCAGTCGAAATAACATGCTAAGAGAAATACTACATCCAAGCTTTTTGTATATAAAAAAATCTTTCTTAGTTCTCAGCCTGCTTCTTTTTGCAATTGTTAATTCATTAGCTCAACAATCCCAAATCGCTTTGGTTTACGGCAAAATATCTGATGAAAACGGATTTGCAGTTCCTTTAACCAATATTTCAATACTTAACGGAAATAAAGGCATTGTCTCTGATGAAAATGGGAATTATCAGTTAGAAATTCTAGCTGATAAATTATATACTCTTCAATTTTCGTTTATTGGTTATCAAACTGAAGAAGTTAAAATTCAATTAAAAGCAGGACAAAAACGTAACTTAAATATCACACTTTTTCAAACAACAAAACAATTATCCGATGTAGTTGTTGAAGATAAAGAAACTCGAAAAACAACCCTTACGCGCATCGATCCTCAAAGTGCACAAGTAATTCCCGGAGTAAGTGGAAGTATCGAATCATTAATCAAAACCTTACCAGGTGTTACTTCCAATAACGAATTAAGCTCTCAATATTCTGTACGCGGTGGAAGCTTTGATGAAAATCTTATCTATGTAAATGGAATAGAAGTTTATAGACCACTTTTAACTCGCTCTGGGCAACAAGAAGGGCTGAGCTTTATTAATTCCGACTTGGTATCATCTATCCTATTTTCAGCAGGAGGATTTGACGCCAAATATGGCGATAAAATGGCCTCTGTTCTTGATATTAAATATCGCCGCCCAACTCAATTTAAAGGTTCTGTTAAACTAAGCTTGCTTGAAGCCTCTTTGCATTTAGAAGATGCTCTTATCAATGACAAATTAACCTATTTGATAGGTTTTCGACAAAAATCGAATCAATATTTATTAAACACTTTAGACACCAAAGGTGAATATCAACCTTCGTTTAGTGATATTCAAGCTTTAATTGGCTTTCAGCCGAATGATAAATGGAATATTTCTTTTTTAGGCAATTATAGTCGAAACAGCTATAAACTGATACCTCAAAATAGAGAAACTGCCTTTGGCCATGTAAAAGAAGCCTATCAATTAAAGATTTATTTTGATGGACAGGAAGTGGACCGCTACAATACTTTGTTTGGTGCTTTAACATCAACCTATTTGCCAAACAAAAATCTAAGTCTAAAGCTTATTGCGAGTGCCTTTCAATCACTGGAAGAAGAAAATTACGATATTCAAGGACAATATTGGATTGGTCAGTTAGAAACCAATTTAGGCGAGGAAGAATTTGGCCAGGTAATTGAAACGCAAGGCATTGGAACCTATTTAAACCACGCTAGAAATAAGCTAAACGCCAAAGTGTGGAATCTGGAACATCAAGGCATTTTTGAGCACAATGCAGGTCTCTTGCAATGGGGAATAAAGTTACAACATGAATCCATCGAAGACCAATTAAATCAATGGATTATGATCGATTCTGCGGGCTTTTCAAAACCCTATCCACGCGATTCCCTGGGTTATGTCGATCCACTGGCTCAAACTTTTTTTCCTTTCATTCTTAACGATACTTTATTCGCTGACAACAGCTTAAATTCAAATAGAATAAATGCTTTTGCGCAAAATTCATGGGAATTTAATTCCGGAGAACACCAACTTTTTCTCACGGCAGGTGGACGTTTAAATTATTGGGATTATAACAAACAACTGCTTTTCAGTCCAAGAGCTTCGATTGCAATCAAACCCGATTGGCAAAAAGACATTCTTCTAAGATTTTCAAGCGGGATTTATTTTCAATCGCCTTTTTATCGTGAATTACGTAGGCCTAACGGCAGTTTAAACTCTGAGATTCAAGCACAATCATCATTGCATTTTGTTCTTGGCAGTGATTATAATTTCAATGCCTGGGGACGACCATTTAAAATGGTTACTGAACTTTATTATAAGCATTTCGACCATCTGATTCCATTTATTGTGGATAATGTACGATTGATTTATAGTGGCGAAAATTCATCCAGAGGTTATGCTACTGGTATCGATATGAAAATAAATGGCGAGTTTGTTGAAGGTTTGGAATCTTGGTTAAGTGTATCGGTGATGCAAACTAATGAAATATTACGCGATAATTTTTATAGTTCTTATTTCAATAATACTGAAATTCCTGTTGAAAATATTTGGACTCCACGTCCTACAGATCAACGCGTAGCTGTCTCACTATTTTTTCAGGATTATATGCCTATGTTGCCGACTTTTAAGATGAATATGAATCTGTCTTTTGGCACAGGATTACCTGTTTATTATCCGGGCAGAGATTTTCAAACAGTTATTACACGTACGCCACCATATCGTCGTGTTGATATCGGCTTTGCCTACGAAATAATTGGACCAAACAGTAAGCGTATAAATAATAAAATTGCTAAGCAATTTACTAATGTGGATATTACATTGGAAGTTCTAAATCTATTGGATATAAAAAACGTGGTGTCTTATCTTTGGGTAAAAGACAATTCCAATTATGTTTATTTAGTGCCTAATTATCTGACACCCAGGAGAATAAATTTAAAATTGGCTTTTAAGTTTTAGGAAAAAGATTTGAAAACTAGTAGCTAGTGACTAGTAACCAGCAGCCAGCAACTTTTAGCTCTTAATCCTATACTTAAAAGAAATCTCCGACAAATCCAAATTTGCTTTTACGATCTTTTGTTTCAAACCTTCCTTATAAGCAATCGTCTTGGCCATCATCGCTTCATCGCCCGTAGCAATCATCTGCGCCGCAAGGATACCTGCATTTAAAGCTCCATTTATTCCAACAGTCGCAACTGGAATACCAGGAGGCATTTGCACAATTGCCAATAAAGCATCCATACCATCGAGCGATGCATTTATAGGAACTCCAATAACAGGAATTGGAGTCATAGAAGCAATTACACCAGGTAAATGAGCAGCCATTCCTGCTCCTGCAATTATCACTTTAATCCCTCTACCTTTTGCCCCTTTAGCAAATTTTTCAACCTCATCAGGAGTGCGGTGAGCTGATAAAGCATTGATTTCGAAAGGAATTTCCATCTCATCGAAGAATTTAGCGGCCTTTTCCATTACTCCAAAATCGGAGGTACTACCCATGATAATACTTATAATTGCTTTCATAAATTTATTTATTTAGATAATTGATGCAAAAATATCTGTTTCAATCGGGTAAAACAATATATTGGGTATATTTATCGGCTACAAAAAAAACATTTAATGATCTTACTTGAAAATATTCGATATATCGAATGGGAGACTTTTGAAATAACAGAAGGAAATATGTTGATTGAAGAAGGCGCAGACAAAAGCATTCGCTTTTTAAACCCAGAGCAAATCGCTCAATTACCAAATGATTGTCAGCGCATTCAATCGAAAGGAAAATTCGCAATTAAATCTTTTGTGAATGCGCATCATCATGCTTATTCTGCTTTGGCTCCCGGAATGCCTCAACCTAAAGAAGCGCCAAAGAATTTTCTTGAAATATTGCAAAAGATTTGGTGGAAACTAGACAAAGCATTGACTAAAGATATGATAGAAATCAGCGCCGCAACTACAGCCATTTCCAGTGCAAAAAATGGAGTAAGTTTTATTATTGACCATCATGCATCTCCTTTTGCTTTGAGTGGATCATTAAACATTATGGCAAATCAATTCGAAAAAATAGGATTGAATCATCTGCTATGTTACGAAATTTCCGATCGAGATGG
>JAQIBR010000033.1 GCA_027858955.1 Bacteroidales bacterium | reverse complement strand
AAGGTTTTATAATATTTAAGCCCCGCTGTCGGATGATGGTGGGGCTTTTTGTGAGTTTAGTTCAGATACTTCTTCAGGTTGTACTTTTGTGCTACCTGAAGTCGTTTTTCATCGTCAATGGTATTCATGTATATTTTCCATCCGGGGCAGAATTTGATGTGCCATCTCCAGAAACGACCAGCAAACGATTTGGGTTTTTCGTCGTACTTTGCCCGCATTTTACAATCTTCACAAGTTTGTGTTTTTTCCATGATTGTTTATTTTAGAAATAGTTACTAATCTTATTCAAATCGACATTGCCTCGCGAGAGGATAATTTATATCTCGAAATTTGTAACTCCCTATTATTTCCTCTTTATTATATAAAAAAGTAACATTTAATAACGTTTTCAGTATTAAATTTGGATATAATACTGTTTCTTCTTACATTACTAAAGAATATTTTTCACCCCTTTTAAAAACATATAGCATAACTGTTTTTTATCATATTTTAATGATAAATATTATGCAAGAAAAGCACCACTTCATTAAAATGAACGTGTCTGAGTTCTACTCATGGATAGACGTTCAAACAGTTGGACGAACAATATTAAAAATCCAACAGCACCACACTTATATGCCGGCGTTAAGGCATTTCAATGGCAATAACCATTTTGAATTGCAGCGGAACATGCGCGATTATCATATAAACAGTAACGGCTGGAGTGATATAGGTCAGCATTTTACTGTATTTCCTGATGGTAATATACTGACAGGTAGGTCGTTAGAATTATCATCAGCCTGTATATATGGGAATAATCAAAATTCAATATGCATTGAAAACCTTGGCAATTTTGATATTGGGGGAGATACAATGCCTCAGTCGCAAAAAGACTCGATTGTTGAAATCACAGCTGCATTATGCCTTAAATTTAACATCGCGATAAACATCAATAACATTATTTATCACCATTGGTTTAGGTTAAGCGATGGTTACAGAAATAACGGAGCGGGCGGAAATAAATCGTGCCCCGGCTCTAATTTTTTTGGTGGAAACAAAGTTGGTAATTGCGAAAATAATTTTTTGCCACTTGTAAAAAAACACTTAAGCGGCAATCAAGAAACAACTAAGCCTGAAATATTAGAATATGCTGTTGTAACTGCAAGTGCACTCAATGTAAGGCTTGATCCTGGAATTCAATTTGAATTAGCTAAAAACAGGGGAAAACTGCAGTTTGGAGCAATCCTTCGCGTTTATGATAAGCGCGGTGCATGGCTGAAAATATCCGACACGCATAACCATTGGGTATCTGGCAGGTACACTAAAAAGGCATCGAAGTATATTGTGAATACCCTTAAACTCAATGTTCTTTCAGGGCCAGGCATCAATTTTCCTAAAATAGATCAGATTAGCATAAGTGAACCTGTATTTGTGACAGAAGAAATTAGAGGTTGGGCTAAAATTTCGCAAGACAGCAGATGGGTAATGAAAAAATATTTATATAAAAGTTAAAACAGTTTTATTTCAATGAATACAATTATTATTGAATCAATAGGAACAGCAAACCCCGGAATTTCGAAAGTGCTTGCCGATGCATTTGAAATAAACCACGAAATGTTGGCAAAAATGCTATACAACGCACCTACGGTATTTATAGAGAATGCCAATGATGAGCTTACTCAAAAAGCCGAAGCCCTGCTAAGCAGTTTGGGTTTAGAAATTAAAGTGCAAGATTCTGGCGAAGCCCTCCCTCAAAAATCTGAACCAGTTGATGTTGCTGTTTATGTTAACAACCCCTTAAATATTAATAAGGTTGCTGGGCAATTATCTGAATTTATTGGCATTAGTAATACCGAAGCCCTTCAGTTATTGCTCAGTGAGCCGGGCGTGGTTTTAGGGGGTGTGTCACTTGCAACTGCAAATACATTGCAAAAACGCATTGATGCCGAGGTTATTGCAAGTAACCCAAAAAACGACCTTTATTGTATTCATGTCAATTCAAATCAATCCGAATTTATTAATCAGTTCACTTCTACATTAAAGCAATTGGGCATAAATTACAACAGAGAACTCAGCAACATCGAAAACTTAAACTACCAACAAGCTCAAACAATTTGGAAAAGATTCCCCAATACTAAAAATTTCGTTATTTACAATCAAAGCTATAGGCGATACAAAATACTTCTTGACAAATTTGACCTAAACAAGCAAATCTCAATCAGGTTTTTAATAGATGAAATTGGTATGCCTCAAGAAATAATTGAGACTATACATCAAAATTTACCAATAATTTTAGATGAATCCCTAAACATAAATATGGCAGATAAAAAGCTTCAGGTATATATTGGTGCAGGATTGGATTGTAGTATTCATCCAATTCCATTCGGCAAATTTAAAATAAGCATTTCGAATATAAACAACAGAGAAAAAGTTGAGAAGGTACTAGCGCAATTTTATGAAAACACAAAGCTAAGCAACGATACAGAAAAATGGACAGCCCCTTTACCATTGAACAGTATTTTAAACAGGTTTTTAGAAAAGCAACTCGAATTAATAGGTTGCGAAGTAGAACATGAATATGCATAAAATGGAACAAAAAGAAACAATAAATATTCACTACGGAGTTGCCGAAAATGGAAAATTACTGGCAACACAGGGCAATCATAAAGAAGCATTAATGCACTATAGAGAGGCTTTACGTATGTGCCAAAACCAGCCCGGTGCCGATATTTTTTTTCAGCACTACAGCCTGTGTGCAATGGAATCGTTAGAGTTAATGGGGGCTTATACCGAAGTAATTGAGTTTTGCAATAAATGTATAAATTTTCTTGATAGTAAAACCGGGCTAAAAAACAATCAGGTATTTCTAAAGTTTAAGGCATCGTTGTATGAGCGGAAGGGCATCCAATATATGTACCTCCAACAAAATAACAATGCAATTGAATGTTTTAAAGAGGCACAAAGCAGTATTGAAAAAAAATATTTGCCCTTATGTGTCGATTTGATGAACTGGTTGATGCGGGGGTACAGCATAAGTAACAAACAAATTAACGATTTACAAAAAAAGCACTCGTATTTTACTGTGCGAAAAGACAATATTAACAAGCAAATAACAGTAGAAATTCCAAAAATGAACAATCCATTCTAAAAAATATCACTATGTCAAATGATTTAGATAAATTCAGTCAAGGAGCGAATATTCTCCAACAGGTAGATGTAAGTGAAATATTTACAGCTCTTGCAATGGGCATAGCCGATGCCCAAAAGAAATTAGATGATAATTCCGTTGCACAAGCAATAAAGCTTTCTGAACAGAAAGTTGCAGGAAAATCCTTGCTCGAGTTAGGCTTTGTGCCGGCATTTTATTCATTTACTTATGCCGATATTAGCGCAAGCATAAATTTGAAAATGGCCTTAAAAGAAGATTTTTCCATTGGTGTGGGCGTTAAAGCTGGCTACGATTCAGGTAGTAACCAAAGTTCAAGTAATTCAAACTCCGATAGCCAGCAGTCGTACCAAAGCGAGAAAACATCATTTAGGTCAAACCGCAGGTTCTCAATAAAATCGAGCAGTCAACGCTCGGTAACTATTAACAATAACCACTATAGACTCAACAACAACCTTGGCATAGTATCTCGAATTAATCGTATGCATTCCGATATTATTGAGCAAAATGGTGTTGACCGACTAAATATTAACATCAGTCGGCCAATTGCTACAAGATACGAACCCAATAGTGTTTTTACCGTTTTGAAAATTACCGATTATACTGATGCCATTGGTAACGATGTTGACTCAAACGGTAGCGAATCGGGCGGTGAAATAGTGATTAAAAGCAAGACCTTTTCTCAAGTTTTCCCATCGGGAGGACAATATGGTTTCTCGGGAAATCAAATGTTTGGGCTTACTACTATCCCAACAGAAATAGAGGTGTTTTTTGGCTTCGACAAACGTACCATAAACCCTAATTACAGCGAAAGCCCAGTAAACAACACCGATGGCAGGATGAATGCTATGGCCGCGTTGGCTGATGTTTTGCGTGTAGATCCAAGCCTTAGGATTACAGTTGATGGGCATTGCGATAGTGTTGGTCCTGACACATACAACGATAATCTCTCGCGTGACCGGTGCAATGCAATGCGCGACTGGTTGGTTTCTCGCGGTGCACGCCCCGAACAAATACAAGTTCAACCATTGGGAGAACAGTTGGCCAATCAAGATGGACCCGATAATACACGTAATGCCGTTTTCAGAAAAGTAAGCATTAGTCTACAGGATAATAGAGACTATATTTATTATAACTCCCTATTGACAGAACCAACACCTAATCCAACAAGTGGTGATCCAAACTATTTTATTGTTCCTCCTTCAAATCCGGCTGCTTTAATTATTAATGCTGAAAGCGAAAGTGCATTTAGCAGCTTAAGCCAATCTGAAACAATTGAGCAAGTTGAATACAGGCTCGACCAAAATACCGAAATTGAATTCTTTGTATATTCCAGTTCATCTGAAACTATCGATATTCGTTCAGAAGATGGGTCAGAAGAAGAAATTAGAGTGTCGGAAAACGAAAGCAGGAGAGAGCAAATGAGCAATTCAAGCGGAAGCAGTGAGCGCAACAGTACTTTTGCTATAAGTGGGTCTGTCGATTTCAGAATGTCGAAACAATTCGAAATGTCAATGGAAGGCAATTCCTCAATGTCGGCACGAATGGTGGCAGTTCCACCACCGGCAGCATTTATCGATCACGTAAACGAACAAATAAACGAATAGAACATGCCGGCTATTTCAACCATACAAAATAGCATCACAAATTCACCATTGTCGTTAATGATTGAAAAGATGGGGATTTCAATTGCACAGGCTCAAGCTGCACTAGATCAAAATTCGATAGAAATGCTTAAAGAATTGGCAAAATCGCCAATAAACATCAATGGTGCAAACAAAAGCTTATTAGAATTAGGCTTTGTGCCAACATTTTATGCATTTACTGAAGCAAGCTTCGAGGCAAAGCTAGAATTCTCTATGGCTGAATCGAATGAATTTTCAATAGGTGGCGAAGTTGGAGCTACAATAGGTGTTGTTACAGCATCAATAAATGCATCGTATGCCCGTAAGTTTGAACAATCGGCATCGGGGTCATCGAGTATTGCTGCCCGAATGGTATCATTACCTCCCCCCGAAAACTTAATTGAGATACTTAAAAGTATAAAGCCCGATACTCCAGATGAATAATCTTGAATTAATAAATAAAAAATGAACAACCTTAAAAAATGAATTATGTTTAGACGACAACCGCGAATTGGACAGGAACTATTAGACGTTCCAATGGGCGATATGATCCAACAAATGGCATTTGCCATTGCCGAAGCCCAAATTAAATTAGATTCGAACTCTATTGAAGTTGCCCAAATGATGGGGGGATTAAAAACCATTACTGAAACTATTGAAGACGAAGAAGTTGTTACTTTTGAAGACAGCAGGGTATTCTTCGGTAAAGAAAAAATGACCCTTGCCGATGCTGTAAATACAATCAACAATACTTCTGACGTAAAATACAAGTCATCAATAAAAAAAAATATTGGAGAAAAAATCGAAGAATCGGATGAAGGTGTTTATTCACTTAAAAGCGAAGCTAACCCCGAATCGGTTATTTATGTTCCCTCAAGGCTATCAATGCTCGAACTTGGTTTTTCTCCTACTTTTTACCAGTTTGTTGACACAATAATAGAGGTAAAAATTGCAATCAAATACACTCAGGAAGGTTCATATACACGGAACCAAAGCAAAACAATTACAGCAAAATCCAAGAAACATGCAAAAACCGGAGTGCTCAGTAATATTTTCGGGATAAATGCAGGAGCTGCAAAAAGCACAGTTTCAACAAGTCAGGTAAATTCAACTTATTCTCAAAAATATAGCTATTCCGCCGAAGGCTCAAGCCTTTTGAGGACAAAATTAGTACCTATACCACCACCAGCAATCCTTGAAGAAAGAATTAGGCAGCAAATGGAAGTGGCAAGCGAGGAGCAGACGGAGGAACCTACAGAATAAGAAACAGGCTATTAACGATTAATTCAATTAAACAATGAGCATCGGACAAGAATTATTAAATGCCCCATTCCCCGAGTTGGTGAAAAACCTTGGGGTGGGAATTGCTGAGGCTCAATATGCTTTGGATCGGGTGTCGGTACGTATTGCCCAAATGATGGGCGGTTTTAAATATGACAACGATGGAAACTTTGTTCAAGACAATAGTGCTTTAGTAAAATTAAGTGCCAATTCGGAACCCGTAAGCCTACTGGCATTGGGCTTTACGCCAACATTTTACCAGTATGTTGAAACCTATATTGAGCTGAAAATGGCTATTTCAATGAGTACAAGCAAAGAAGCAAGCGTAAAAGTCAAAGCCAAAGCTAAAATACCTTTTGGGATTTTCTCGGCATCGGTTAATGCAAGCTATTCGCAAAAATATCAATACGAAGCCAATGGAAGTTCCGAAATGCGTACTAAATTAGTAACTGTGCCGGCGCCTGTTATTTTTGAACAGCGAGTAAAAGATTTGCTTGAAATGGAAAAAAATAAAGAACTTGAATAAAATGGCAAAATCCTGGAAAAGCTACTTGCCCGGTACTTTTTCTCAACCCGACAGCTATTCTGAGCTGTCGGGCTTAGAGGATGAACTCGATTTATCGTTAAATGAATTGGCCAAAACAAATATCGAGTTGCAAAAAATACTAGATGAGCGCGACAGGCTTGAGCAAAATATGGGACAAATGCTTAACTCAAATAGCAACAATGATCCCAAATTTACCGCCAGCATTGAGAGCCTTAAAAATAAACGTGAAAATGACAAGCAACGTTTTCATACCAGAAAAAAACTGGAATATAAAATTGCCGAAAAAAACAAGGAATATGAACTTTGGATTAAACAAAGAAACAGATTAAATGCTAAAACGAAGAAAACTAAAGAGCTAATTGAGAAACAAAGAAGGCAAAGTGATCAGTATCGGAACGAAACCAATTCGGATGAAGATAGTTTCGATTATGAAAAAATTAATAAAAGGAGAAGAAAAAAAATCAATGAGTTTCAATTCAGAAGGAAGATCAATAGAAAGAAAACCGATGACTTTCCATTTATAGAAAGGCATAAAAAAAAGAAAACCGATGACTTTCCCTTTATGGAGCGGAGAAGCTTAACAAAACCCAGTGAACTATTTGAATCAACAAGGAAGAAAAACGAAGCTAAACCTAAACAAAATAAGGTTAAAGAAAAATGGGACGAAATACGGGAAAAAAAGATAGAGGCATATACAATAAAATATAAGTTTGAAAAAAGAATAAAAGAAAAAGAACAACTAAAAAATATTGACAATAGTTATGATGATGTTGACGCTATTGGCAAAAACAAATCGCTTAAGGAAATAATAAATCATAAAAAAGAAGAAGAGTGGAAAACTCAAGCACAATTTGACAAAAAGGAAGAATTAAAACAGAAAAAAGCGAGAGAAAAAAAAGAAGAAAGCCGAAAAGATGCCTTACGTGAAGAAAAACGCGAAGAAAGAAAGAAAAGAAAAAAAGATAAATCCAATTATTAGAATATGAGTACACAATCTACTAATAGCGCATTAGCCTTGCACGAAATCTTACTTAGTATTTCGGACAGCTTAAACGAAGCACAAAACCAACTCAGAAATATGCCGCCTTACGATGAATTTGGCCGGCCTAATACTCTTTACCAGTTGCCATATCTGGATTTTAGCCTTGAAGTTATTTCTGAAACAGCTTCGGCAGGTCAGAATGGCTCTAATAATATATCATCAGGAATAATAAAAAAAGTTCAGGTTCTAAAATTCACACCGGTACAGCCCAATACCGAGGGTATTAATTCTGTATCTAACAAAATAACAAGCACAATATCGGGTCGTTTTGTGGCAATAATGCCCAACGAAGGCTTGCCGCAGGTGTTTCTGAGCCTTAACTCAGTTCAAGCTGACTCGCGAAACGAGTTTTTGCTTACAGCTAAACTGCAATTGGCTACAGGAGAACCTGTTGTTGGTCAAAAAGTTGAGATTAACTACGATCTTCAAAATTCGTTAGCTTTAAATAACAATGTCAATCTGAAATCAAACCCGTCAATATCGCCGGGCAAAGAAGGCTTTACAAATTCGACTGGTGAATTCAATACTAAGGTTGCTATTAACAACGCTCTTACAACCGAATCGTACATTTTTGTAGCTAATAGTGGTGCAATAACAAAATCAATTGCGATAAATAAATCATAATATTATGCCTAATATCACACTTAAAAAAATCATTTTCAACTTTGAATTGTTAAGTGCAGACAACAAGCCTGTAAGTGATTTGGTTGTTACAATGCAATATTTCGATGGCAACAACGATGCATGGGTTTCACTTGCAGAAAGTACTATAAAAAGTGGAAAACTAAATCTGGCGCTAAAACCTCCAGTTGCATTCAATGCAACTCGCGCAATTAATACAGTTGTGAGTATATTTTGGGATAAAGCAAATTCAAACATGCTTCCAAACATGCGGATTATACCTAAAATCAAGGTACTTAACACTTCAAAGCAAGAAGTACTGGCTTCAACTTTCGAAAGTTCAGTAAACAAAAGATCCAAGCTTTTAAATATTAATTTTGGGAAAACTTGGATGCTCAATAATAAAGCTATTAAAAAGATCGATCACTATAAAAATTTTATTCCTATATCATCACATTTCCCGATTACCAACAAGGTAGAAGACACTAGTGCCATTTCAGCATTAAATACTAAAATTAGAAAATATTCCGATGATAATAAAATATTGCTTAGAGAGAAAAATGATCTGAACAGGCAAAAAAATGAATTAAAATTGAATTTGGATTCTTTAGAAAATGATAAAAATTTGCTTATTAATGAAAATAAAATCAAAGAAAACAGGATAAATGAGATCAATAAGCAGTTGAGAGATGATAATAAAAAAATGGCAACCTTAACAACCACTAATAAAGGGCTTTTAAAGGAGATTGATACATTACAAGACCAGCTTGCAGAACTAGCTAACAATCGAAATTGGGATGAAACACCTATTTCAATTAATTCTTTCTGTTCAAATATTGTAAACGAAATTGATAAAGCAGACAACCCTAAAGCCGAAAGCAAATATAAGCTTACTAATATATCAATGAAACTAAAAGCTTTAGTAAATGCTGACAGTAATAATGCAGTAAATGTCCAACTGATTTCCCCCGATAAAATGAAAGACATGGATAGCGATGCATTGAGCGAAATAAATTTCAATGTATCTGCCCAAAACGAAAGGGATACGGACAGCCTTACAATGCCAAATTTAAGCGGGCTTACCGAAACTGCTGTTCGTAAGCAGCTCTCAAGAATAGGAGCACGCCTAAATCCAGTTTATCAAAGTAATATAGAAGTATCAAACGGCGCCTCTTTTAAGCAAAGCCCACAGGCGGGTTCATCAATTAATCAAAACGAAACGGTAACTGTAATATTTAGCAAGAATGAGTAATTATATCGATCAATTCAGCGAGCTGCTATCAAACCCATTGGGTGATTTAATATCCTCAATAGGAAGAGGTGTAGGCGAAGCTCAAGCAGCCCTCGACTCAGGCTCTTTGGAGCAATCATTGGAAATATACCGCGTTGTAAAAAATGACAGCAAATTAAGCGAAGAAGAAAACAAAAGGATTAAAGAAACTAAAAAACTATTAAGAGAAATTGGCTACCAACCAACATTCTATGTTTTACCCGAAACTGAAGTTGAGGCTCAGGTTTCTTTGTCCTTAACAATTAACGCAAGCCAATCCCAAAACCTATTGCAACAAGGTTTTAAAGCTCGTCATAAAATTATGGCTACGCCAATTAATGCTGGCAATATAAACAGGTACAACCTTGGAGCACAGGCATCTGCTAAAATAAAATTTAAATTGGTTCCGGTGCCGCCTGCATCTGAGATTTCTACTATGCGTGTTGTGCCCGATTTAGTTGGTGAAAGCCTAGATTTTTCGACAAGCCTATTAAATTCATTAGGTTTGGAATACATAATTGACGGAAGTAATGGAAACAACTATGAAGGAACTGGATCGATTGAAAGTACAGTTCCCGAAAAGGACATTGTTGTAAGGCATGGTGATGTAATTGAACTCAAAATATCTAACCCTTAAAAAAGCTCTTATCCTAACTTGAAAATCTTTGGTTGAAATTTTTACTCATACAAGGTCAATATCATAGCAGTCAATGCTGGCAGGATGTATACTTTCAGCCATAAGTACTGCTGTCATTGCGTTGCAGGAAGATGTGCCAATATGGTTAAATTACTTGATAAACACTTAAAGCAGACCATAAAAGCTTATTATAGAAAGAATTGACCACATATTTAAAATAACTCATCACTATCTTTTTTAGTTCTTTACCTTTTCCAAAGTTCCAAACTTTGGAAAAGGTTTATTGAATTTAATACAGCCTAAAGGAAGATTGAAATATGCTTAGTTCAAATACTTTTTCAAATTGTATTGTTGCGCAATTTCACGGCGTTTTTCATCATCAACCGATTTCATGTACATTTTCCATCTGGGGCAGAATTTGATGTGCCATCTCCAGAAACGTCCGGCAAACGATTTGGGTTTTTCATCGTACTTTGCTCTCATTTTGCATTCATCGCA
>JAQIBR010000136.1 GCA_027858955.1 Bacteroidales bacterium | reverse complement strand
TTGGTTACAGTTTTGGCATTCTTATACTGGTTGTAAATCTGAATAAACTTACCCGCATCACCTGAAGCACGATTTACACGATTGATAGCATAACCTTCAGCTTCTTCAATTGTTCTCTTGGCTTTACCCTTTGCTTCTGGAATTATCTGATTGTATTTTTGCCAAGCATCGTTCAGGATGCGCTCTTTCTCCTGCTTGGCAGAGTTCACATCATTGAAAGCAGGTTTTACTGGTTCGGGGGGATTAACATTCTGCAAATTAATAGTATAAATCTTGATGCCAGATTCATATTCATCCAAAGTTTTCTGAAGTTCAATCTGAATATCATCGGCGATTTCTTTACGACTGAGTACAATAACCTCATCACCGCTTCTATCTCCAACAACCTGTCGAGTCAATGATTCGGAAAGATCACGGATAGTTTCTTTGATATTACGGATATTGAACAAGTATTTTACAGGATCTTTAATACGGTATTGTACAATCCATTCAACATCTGCAATATTTAAGTCACCTGTTAGCATTAACGATTCATGATCGTAACCATCGGTTGAATAAGTTGATTTAACACCTGAAGTAATTGTCCTAAAACCAAACTCTTCCTTAAAAACATGCTTGACTCTTACTTTGGTGAGTTTATCCACACCAAAGGGAATTTTGAAATGAAGACCTGGTTCAGTGGTGCTTACGTATTTTCCAAATCGTTGGATAACTCCTACTTCTTCAGGATTAACTGTGTATAATCCTGTGGAAACAAAGATAATTACAGTAATAACTATCGCTATAATAACAAATTTTTTCGATGATAATTTCAGAAACTTATCAATTTTAATTTTGATTTCTTCTAAATCGGACATAAATACTCCTATTCGTAATTATTGGTTTTACTGGTAGCTATTACCAAACCAACGATTCTTCGAGTAACATTAATAATTTATTTTATTTTATAAATATTACTTACTGATCAAATATACTTCTTTATTTATCGGTTTGTGTGTTGCTGTTTTTACTCTTTTTTGAAGTGATGTGAAATTTTGCAAACCAATATTTTATCTTATTAATCCATTTATTCACAAATTTATTGCTGCCATCATTCTCTTGATAATTTTGATTTCCAATTAAAAGAGCAATTGGTTTAAGTTCTTTATATTCCTCACAAATAATCTTTAACATCGCAGTAAACGGTAAAAATAAAATCATTCCAGCTATGCCCCATACAACAGCACCAACTATCAAACATAAAATGGCTGCTAAGGCATTGATGTTTATACTACCTCCCACAATTTTGGGACTTAAAAAATTATCCGAAACCAATTGAACGACCCAAAATAAAACGGCAACTGCTATTGGCATCCACAAGGAATCATAAGAGATATAAGTATATAGTACAGGTATAATTGCACCTGAAACGGTTCCTACATAGGGTATGATGGCCAAAATAGCACCTAAAAACCCGAAAAGGAAGGGATTGTCAATACCAATAATCAAAAGTCCAATGCTATTTGCGAATCCTATAACAATAATAAGAATAGCCATTCCGAACATATATTTTTGTCCAACTTGCTGAACTGATTTAAACATTTTTACAACTCTTTCTCTATTTTCTTCAGGAGAAAACCCGCTAAATGCTTTTATCAAGCCTTTTCTGTAAATCAAAATTAGAAAAGTAAATATAATTGTTGCCAGAAGTCCAGCAAGAAAAGTTGCTGTGTTACTAAAGGTTTGTTTTACCAGTGAGCCTGCTGATTCATTAAGCCAATTCTTGATCCGGTCAAATAGTTCATTTTGTTCCAAATTTGGTACAAAGCTCACATTTTTGTTGATATATAAAGTAACATCAGTAAAAGCAAGAATGATTTTATCCTGAAGGTGAGAGAATTCTTTTGAGACTTCGATAATTTGAGTTGAGAAAAGAAAAATGCCTCCCCCTACTATTAAAATCACTGCAAAAATGGAGAGAAAAGCAGCGAGTGTTTTATTCATTCTCCATGACTCAAACTTTTTTACTAACGGATATAGTATAAAAGATATCAGCAAAGCAAAGCTTAAGGGAATAAGAATAGATTTAGCCAAAATTAAGATTGTAAAAAAAGCAAATACAGTGGCTATTGCGAAAAAAAGTTTTTGAAAAGATAGAGTCATATTTAATAAGTCCTTATAATTTAATCATATTGGCTATTCAGCTTCTTTAAAATAAATGGTCTACCTATCAATGCAAGAAGGATTAAAACCAATATAATAACTAACGGTATAGGTCTATTTTGGAATTGTTCATAAGAGGAAATTATTATTGCTATCAAACAAGCAATAGACCCAATAAGAGATATTATTTTATATTTCATTTTTTGCTGATAGCTAAGATAATTGACGACGGCGAAAGTTATCAAGAAAATCAGACTTGCAGCATCTACTAATGCACTCAACGAGCCAATAGTTGCTAAAATAGTAGCCAATCCAGCCATAATAATTATGGCATAATAAGGTATATTCTCTTGATTCTCTTTTATAAAAATATGGGGTAAATCTTTCTTTTTTGCAACAGTCTCCATTAGTCTGCCAGTTGAAAAAAGTGTCGCATTAATGGCAGAACCTGTTGAAAACGCTGCTGCGATTGTCACCAAAACTAAACCTGTAATTCCAAAAGCCTGTTGTCCTGCAATGGATAAGGCAACTTCTTTTTCCTGAATTAAGGTGTCTGCACCAACCAACATGGTAGCCCCCAGCGTAACTAAAATATAAATGAAAATAACTGCAATGACTGCTGATATTGTAGCTCTTGGTAATGTCTTTGTGGGATTTTTAATATCTTCATAGTCGTAGGATAATAACTGAAAACCCTCATAAGCCATAAATATGGTTGCGGCTCCAACAATTGCTGTACTCCAGCTTTTAGGTTCAATTCCAGCTGTTAGTTGTTCCGGACTCCATTGAATTATTCCGAATATTGATAAGCCCAAAAGAACAAATAATTTCCCCCACACCGTTATTATTTCTAATCTGGATGATTCTCCCACACCTCGCAAATTTACTAAAGCTAAGCCTGCAATTATGGCAAATGCAAGTACTCTTGGAAACCAACTCCCAAAGTTAAAAATATAAGCTACATAATGTCCAAATGTAAAAGCATAGACAGAAATAGTTAAAATGTATCCTAGAATGAGTACCCACGACAAACTTCCTGCTATACCTTGGTGATTGATTTCATTAAGAAAAGTAAAAGCACCACCACTTTTTTTATATTTAATAGATAGTTGACTGTAACTAAATGCTGAAATCAGAGCTATAAATCCTGCTAATACAAAACTTAACCAAGCCCATTGTCCGGCTATGCTAATAATTACTCCTAGAACTGAAAAAATCCCACCACCGACCATACCGCCCACAGCCATTGACCAAGTTGCATTAAATCCCATTTTTTTATTTTCTTTTATCAT
>JAQIBR010000006.1 GCA_027858955.1 Bacteroidales bacterium | reverse complement strand
ATTATAAAACAAGAAATCAGGAATGCATAGAATAAAAACACTTACATTTGAGCTACCCAACAAAACGATGGCAAAGCTTTATACCATTGTTAATAAAACGGTCGGGGCATCGAGCCCCTGCGTGTTAACCCAACAAAACTCAAACGCAGCATTACCCATTATTAATAACAGATGAATCAAACAATGAATTATTAACCCAAAAACTGTAAACAAATTTCAGGACGAGTCAGAGAGTGATGGTGAGGGGGTTCCTCGGGCTGCGCCCTTCGGAATGACGGCGTGATTGGAGAATGTTTTTGGGGGGTGGGATGGTTTTGTTTTCAAAAGGTGTTTTCGTTGGTTATTTTTGAAAGAAGTGGTTGGTTTAGGGGGAAGTTTGGGTGAGGGGGTTCCTCGGGCTGCGCCCTCGGAATGACGGCGTGATTGAAGAACGTTTTTGGGTGGGATGGTATCGTTTTTAAAAGGTGTTTTTGTTGATTATTTTTGGGGGAGTGGTTGGTTTGAGGGGGAAGTTTGGGTGAGGAGGTTCCTCGGGCTGCGCCCTCTTCCTAAAGTAAGACAGGTCGGAATGACGGTTGGAAGTAACAACGTTTTTGTTAGGTTTTGGAGATGAAGTGGTGGTTGAGGAAATCCATGTTGGGGTTGAAGGTTTTGATGAGGTCTGTTTTTTTGCTGCGACGCCATTTTTTGATTTGTTTTTCGCGATCGATGGCTTGGTTGATGTCGTTGTAGTTTTCGTAGTAGAGCAGGTAGTGGCAATTGTAGGTTTTGCTGAAACCGGGATATTTTCCTGTGAGGTGTTCCTGAAGGCGCTTTCCTATATTGGATGTGACTCCTGTATATAATACGGTTTTGTGTTTGTTGGTGATGATGTAAACGGTTGCTTGCATAGGGTAAAGGTAGGGTTTTTTTGGTGGAGTGGTTGGTTGGAGGGGTGGTGAAGGTGAGGGGGTTCCTCGGCGCTTCGCGCCTTCGGAATGACGGTTGGAAGTAACAATGTTTTTGGGTGAGCTTGGAGAAGTGGTTGGTTTGGGGGGGACGTAAGGTGCAGCGCACCGATAATCTTTATTAGCAATGGTTTGCAAAAAATGAATGAGGTGCAGAGCACCGGAAATATTTATTTTTTTGACTTTATTTAGGGTGGTTGGTTTCGGGGGAAGTTTGGGTGAGGGGGTTTCTCACGCTTTGCGTTCGAAATGACATCGTGATTGAAGAACGTTTATGGGTTGGGTGGGGATAGGGGAAGGTGATAGAGCTGGTCTATATAGAGATTGTTGGGGGTGAGGGTGGTGAGGAAGGTGTTGTAATTGCTGAGGATTTGCTGGGATTGATCTGGTGGGGATTGCGAGAGGGTTTTGCGGAGGGAATGGCCAAATTGTTCGATTAGATGCGGAACTTCAATTTCTGATAGGGTGTATTCGTCTATTTCGGGGAGGTGGCTGAGGGAGGTGGTGATGATGGCGAGTGCGTGAAAGGGTTGCTGGTTTTCGGTGAGGAGGTCGGCTATGCTCTTGAGTTCGTAAAAGAAGTTTGTGAGTGTTTCGAGTTTGTAATAGTCGGGGAGCTTGTTGTTATATAGGTATTTGCTATAGTGTTGCTGGATGTGTTGCCGGATTTGGATGGCGGATTGTTCCGGAGTGGTGTTATGTTCTATGGCCTGTAGAGCGATTTGCCAGTGGGGGTGGTGGCTGATGATTGTTGAGAGAAGAGTCATGGGATTGGGAAGTTGAAGGCCGAAAGGGTGGAGCATAGGGGTTTTGTTGAGATTTAGAAGAGCCAAGTAAGAAGAGCCAAGGCAGAAGGAAAAAGAGCCAAGGAAGAAGAGCCAAGGCAAAAGGAGAAAGAGCCAAGGAAGAAGAGCCAAGGCAGAAGTAAAAAGAGCCAAGTAGGATTATTTGAAGATTTGAAATTCAAAGATTCAAAGATTCAAAGATTCAATGATTTAAAGATTGTTGATTTGTTGATTTGTTCTTTGTTGATTTGTTGAGAGGAAAAAGAGCCAAGAGTCGAAACCACCTTGTTCATATGCTAAATCAGAAACGCACTAAGCCTCTTTTCACCACATTTTTCAACCGCTGTAAAACCAACTCCTTTAGCCAAAACACATGGTTGTCGGTCCAGCGCTGGGGGTGAAACGTCATCATAATCTTATCGGGAAGGCGTCCTTCGTTGGCAGCCCTGATGATCTGCTCAGTAGAATGAAACACCAAGCCCTGCTTTACCCACTCCTCCTGCTGTGACACCTTGTCGCGCACGCTCACATTCCACCCGTCCCAGCAACGACCGGTATCGGTGAGGTAAAAGAACTGGTTGAAATCCAGATCAAAATAGGGTTCGGCTATTATAGAGAACAGTGAATAGTGAACAGTGGACAGTGGATTTGTTGAAATGTTAGCTTGTTGGCTTGTTATCTTGTTAGCAGGTTGATTTGTTGATGGGTTGATTTGTTGAGGATTTGAAGATTCGAGATTCAATGATTCGAGGAGCTGTGGGGTGAGGGGTTGCTTCCATAGATCACGGTTGTCGTATTTTGAGAGGGGGGCTCCTTCCATGGTGATGGTGGTAACAGGAGCAAACTGACGCAGGTGGGCCAGGTTTTTCTGGAAGCGTTTCAATGCTGCTTCATGGTTGCCCTTGCACACCGACAGATCATCGTAATGATAGCCCACCTCATGGCCAAGGGCAGCGATCTGGCTGATGATTCGATCATTGTCCGCAACCGGGAAAAGCCGGAAATAATAGGACCCCATGATGCCCATCCTATGTTCTGTGCGGGCGAAGGTGAGTGCTTTGTTGTAATCGTCCTCCACATCGTGACGTAAGATAATCATACGCGCCTCGGACGGGGATGACGCAGCAAAATTGTGCAGGGTAGAAAACAAAAAACCCCGATTACTCAGGGTTTCAAGAAGTGATGCAAGGGTGGTATATGTAAAATCGAGTGACATATTGAATTGACTTCGGGTTAATTTGTGTGAAATTGTTTAAGCCATGGCCTGCCCACAGAGGCCAACAACCAAGCTATTCCAACACCGAGCAGGTTGGCCATCAGATCGTTGATGTTGAAAGCTCGGTAAGGTATTAAGTACTGAACACATTCGGCCAGAGTGGCAAACAAAAGTCCGATCAATACCCAATATAATTTCTTCATGTTATAAACACCAGAGAAAAAGGCCCAGGGCAAAAACATCAGGATATGAAAGAAATAATCGCCGCGTAGCTGGAGGATAGTGATGTCGTTGAGCTCGGAGGAGGTGTTGAGGGGGAGGGCTATCAGGGCGATGATGGCCAGGAGGTAGGCGTAGAAGATGGGTTTTTTAAGGGATGAGATTTGAGAGATGAGAGATGAGAGGTGAGGCATGAGAGGTGAGGGGTGAGTTGTGAGAATTGAGAGGTGAGTAGTGAGAGATGAGTTGTGAGAGATGAAAATATAGAGGTGAGAAGTGAGAAATGAGAGATGAGATTTGAGCGGTGAGATTTGAGCGGTGAATGTGACTCATCGCTCACTTCTCATCGCTCATCGCTTCGAAGTTGGTGGCTTATTTTTTGCAGAATTTTTCGGGCTTGTTGATCATTGAGATGAGCATTTTGCGGATTTCATCATAGCTTAACATGAGCTTTGAGTGGGTTTCTATGGTGATGTAATTGCAGTCCCGGGCGTAGTCGAGCCAGTTTTCGGTTTCGTATTCTTCGCCTAATGAATCGCTTAATTTGCTAATGAATGATTTTGGATAGATTCGTTTGGCCCAAGATTCTGCGATATTTGATGTGATGGATCTTGATGATCGTCGGATTTGGTCTGTAAGTGAATATTTTTCTTCTTTCGGAAATGTTTGTGTGACCTCAAATATCTGCATGGATGCTTGATAAGCTTTTTGGTAAACGATCAGGTCTCTGAAGCTGTTGATTTGCATTTTTTTTTGAGAGATGATATTTGAGAGGTGAGATTTGAGAATTGAGAGATGAGAGGTGAGAGATGAGAGGTGAGAGATGAGATTTGAGCCTTTTGCTCATCGCTCACTTCTCATCGCTCATCGCTTTTGTTGCTCAATGCTTGTAAGTTAAAAATGGCTATACTTTGAATGAATACTAGACGAGAGGCTCATCGCTCAATTCTCATCGCTCATCGCTGATGGCTCATTGCTATGGAGGCTTATCGCTCACTTCTCATCGCTTTTGTTGCTCAATGCTTGTAAGTTGAAAATGGTTATAGTTTGAATGAATATTAGACGAGAGGCTCATCGCTCACTGCTCATCGCTCATCGCTGATGGCTCATCGCTATGGAGGCTCATCGCTCAATTCTCATCGCTCATTGCTTTTTATATTTATATCCCTAGATTGAAGCCTAGTATAAGGCTGGTGGTATTCCCATGCAGGTATTTAGGGCTGAACTTATCCAAATAGAATTGGGCTGTTTTTCCATCCAGATCGTAGCCTTCAATTATATCAAATGATAAGGATGTGAAAAGCCTAAGGTTGGGGACAGGATATATTTCAGCATGCAGGCTGAAATTTTGGTGTGACCATGATTTTTGTTCCAGAACAGGTAATTGATCTACCGGAATGCTTCCATTGTAATCGTAGTCATAGTCGTTTCCGTGATAGGCATAATTATATGAGGCTTTTATTCTGATTGCATGGGGTAGCAAGTAGTTGAATGAAAGGTAGTAATCCATTGAATTGCTTCTGAGATAGTGTCCAAGGTTATATTTGTTACTTTCATAGGTGGTTGTTTCGGTGTAATGTTCAAACGTATTTGGGTTTGTGTGCGTTAATTCTGCGTTTAAACTGAGGTTTTGGAATGGCCATCCTGCAACTGAGAAACCGCCTTTGAGACTTATAAAATTGTGCTTGGTTTTATCGGTTACCCTTGTGAGGGAAAACTCATCGATGAAGGCCGAAAAATAGAAGTGAAGGTTACGAATTTGCCTTGAACTCAGGTTAAGAAACATCATTGAGTTTTGGTTTTCGATATTATAGTTGATGGTATGATCTATTGATTTAAAAAATGAGAAAGGGATCAGATAGGCTGGTTGTACATTCATATCGCTGTATATGATGGCGTTGCCAACAGATATGTTTAACCTTTTAAGAGGTGTAAATGTATATAGATTTGCTGCTATGAATTTTTTACGAAATACAGCTTTGTAATCCCCGCTTGCAGTGTAATAGGAACGGGTGCTGTCAATTACCTCAGAAACAAGCCAGCCGTGGAAATAATTGAATTCGAACCACTTTACTGGTTTTATTTTTAGGGTAATCATAGGAAATGATGGCGTGTTACCTGATAAGATATTACTACCATTGGCATTGTCGCCCCATGCCAGGTGATCTTTAACAAAGCCAAATGTGCCCCACCTCCAGCTATAAGTTATACCGCCTCGCATTTCACTATATTCAGATCCTTTAGTAAATTTATAATTTCCGGCAGGTTCCTGTGTAAAGTATTCAGGTTTAGTAAACGGTTCACCACTATTATAATTATCTCTAAGGCTGGCATACAAAGCCCAATTTTTGCCCAAGTAGGCAACGCCTTCAATACCACCAATACTTGCAGTTTGGTTTGTATTAGTGTTTTGCATGAAGCGTATTCCGTAAACCGGACGAAGCAAGATTCGAAAGTTGTTGTCCCTATAAGAAAACTCCGGAGGTAAAAGATGAAGTGAGCTTCTATTTGAGTGATGGAATAGTGTTAGTTTTCCTGTTTTTAAGGTGTCGGTTTCCAGTGCAAATTCTTTTAACCAAAGCTTTAAATGATCTTGTTGAGCTTTTGATAACTTATCCCGGTCTGATGCAGCCTGCTGTAAAAAACCTGCAATAGTTAAGCGACTGTATGGCTTTACAGCAGTATTGAGTTCAATAATTTGACTGGTAGCGAGTTCATCCAGGAAGGTGTATAGGCCTTGATTTTGTATATGCTCGTTTATATGCTGAGATTTTGATACAAGTGGAGCGGCCAATAACAAGAAAACCAGCCACAGATATGACTGGTTTAAACTTTTTATTGCTAATTGTAGTAAAATTGATTTTGACATTTTAGATCCTTAAACTAAAACAATCAGATATCAAACTTAAAGAATTTTCTATATACAGTATCAGGAATAATACCTGCTTTGGTGCCCCAAAGAATTGGCTTTTCCATTTTGCGGACAAGGCTGTAGTAGGATTTGTAATCCAGAAACAGCTTTGGTTTCTCATTCATTATTGCTTCAAACTCATCGTGGGTATAATCAAGTTTTTTAAGGCAATAATCCAAGGTGGCCTTGCCTCCATCATAGGGGTCTTTTTGCACTTTTGCCAATGCTTCTTCACGTGTCATCTGGCCGTTGCGCAATAGGGCAGAGTAGTGCAATTTGCGCTTATCAATATTGAATTTGCGCGTTAGGATAAAGGATTGGAAGAAGCCAGTATATTTTGACTCATGGTGTTTGCCGCCATAGCTCTGCCAGCCTACTTCCTTTGTTAACTTTTCCAGAATTTCTTCCTCGTTGTAGGGGAGGTAATACAGCATACGTATCTGACGAATCCTTCGGATAAATGTGTAATACAGATAGTCGAACATCGACATCACGGGGAAAGTTTTGATTTTCAATTTCCCGAACTTTTTGTGGATGTAGTTGACATATTTGCCATCCATATAGGTCCAGGTGAGGGGTGTGGTTCCTTCGGTGCGGAATGAATGCCCGTGGATGATGTATTTTACGCCTTCTCTTGCTGCTTCGCGGAACAGCACTGAAAAAATGACCCAATCGGTTGGCACTTCGGCATCTGGAGTTGAAGAAGCGAGGAAAGCGCGTTGCAAATCCTTGTATTCTTCCCAATCGGCCACATGGGTATAAAGATCTACATTCAGTTTTTTACACACGTTTTTAATGTTTTGAACCGCCAAATCAGAGTTCCAGCCGTTATCAAAGTGAACTGCAAGTGGACGAAGACCAAGTCGAACTGCCTCAACAAGGGTATAGGTACTATCTCTACCACCGCTCACACCCAACACGCAATCGTATTTTTTGTTTTTGCCGTCCTTTTTTATCTTGTTGACAAGTTCCTGCAGTTTCTTTGGTGTTTCATCATTCATTGGGAAGGATGCTTCCAGCTCATCATGTATATGACAAAAGGTACATACGCCATTTTTATCAAATGAGATGCCTTTTACAGTATCGTCCATGATGCAGCGGGTGCATACCTGACCGGCTTTGTATTGATAGGGTTCTATTTCCATTTTTTATTTAAAATTGTATTGATAGTCCGGGTTTTCTCTCATCATTTTTTCGCTTTCAGGATAGTTTTCGACAAACCATGTAATAAATCCAGAAACATCTATTTTATGTGAAAGCATTTCATTTCTTTTTAATCTGTATTCAGTCTCTCGTTTTTCGTTTTGCAATAGGGTAGTAATTTTTTCCATCAGTAAATCCGGACGATTATTGCTTATCCCGGTTGTTAGCTCATATGTATTTTGAAGTTCTTCCAATACTGATATTTTGCCAACAAAACTATTGAATCTTATAGAAGGAGTGCCTAACATGCTGGCTTCAACAATCATACTTTGACTATCAGCAATGATTAAAGAAGCAAATGCCATCAGGTGATGAATATCTATTACGTCGATAGGCAGTTTGTATTTAAGGAATTGTTCTGGAATCTTTGCTTCACTTGAGATATAAACATTACCATGTTTTTCCAGTTTGTTAATAATTTCACGCAGTACTTGCTCGTTTATCCCCCCATGTTTCATTTCAATATCATGGCCGGCTGAAAAGCTAACCAATCGTATCAGAAAATATGTATTATTAATATCTAAGTACTTATTAACGATGGATTTGTCTGGTTTAAAAACATTTGGGTGCAGATAGGCAAGTTTCTGATAACCATTATAGTTGACTTTTTTGTAATTATATTTACCCACGTCACAGACCGCTGGTGATATAATGCAGCTTGCCCAGGGATAACTTAATTTGCAAAAAAACTTATTAATATTGAAGTCGTCTTCATTAAAAACTATTGTTGGTATACCAGTCATTTTACCTACATGAGTGATGCTATAATCTGTACCAAACATTACATCAGGTTTGTAATTCTTTACAAATTTGAAAAGCGCTAAACCCTGATTTATAATATCAATAAAACCATTTAAAAGAATTGTAGCCTTATTCTTGCCAACCCGCTTTTTCAATAACCTATGATAATAAACCCCTTCATTATTCATCAATTCGGCAAGAATATCTTTATCCTTGATAACAAATACGACATCATGTCCTCTGTTTATCAGAGATGCGTAAGCTAGTTTGAAAAGATGATATTGTGCAGGATGGTTAACCGCAATAAGGAACTTCATAAAAATTAAAAATTGTAAAATTAACTAATTTCCCTTGCTTCCATTTCAGTGAAAATTTTTGGTTTAATTTTAAAAAAACGATTAAGTATCCAGCTTAATGGTTTTGCATATTTTTTTATAGTGGTATAATATGAAGGATAATCCAGAAATGATTGATTCTTGTTATGCCATATTTCTTGAAATTGGGCATCTGTAAAATCTAGTTTTTTCAAGACATAAGCTGTATCTTTTTCCGCTTGATCAGTTGAAAAAGGTTTTTTTGAGACTATTTGCAAAGCCTCTTCTCTTGGCAACACATTATTAAGCACTTGTGCTGAGTAGGTTATCTTACGTTTGTCAATGCCGAATTTTTCCAGCATCCAATAACCTATTGCCCACTTTGTAAACAAATTCTCGTGATGATGTTCCCCGTAATAGGCCCAATTGTACTTTTCAATGATCAATTTTTGAGCGGATTGCTTATCATAGGGCAGATGATTAAATGGATAATAAATCCTAATTCCTTTGATAAAACCAAACCACAGATATTGATGAATTGGCATGATGGGATAAGATTTTAAACTTACTTCCCCAAATTTTTTATGCAGGTATTTAAGCTGTTTTTGATCACTATAAGTCCACTCTGTAGGCTGCTTACCTTCAGAACGAAAATCATTGCCAGCAAATATATATTTTATATTCTCTTTATTAGCGACCTTAAATAAAACAGCTTGAATTGCGAGATCTGTAGGGTTATCAATCCAGGGCAAGCCTGCTTTCATGTATACACGCAATAAATCTTTAATTTCTTCGTAATCTATCACATAAGTTTCAAGGTCTATATCAAGAACTTTTGTAACCTTCTTAATGTTCTGAACAGCGATGTCTGAACTCCAACCGTTGTCTAAATTCACGGCAAGTGGCCTCAAACCATATACGTGTTTTGCAATATGAAGCAAATAGGAACTATCGGTACCTCCACTAACCCCAATTAAGCAATCGTATTTATTTCGTTTACTATCCTCTTTAATTCTTGAAATTAAAACATTCCATATTTGTTTTCCTTCTTCGCCTTTTGGGTTTTTCTCACAAAGGCTATCAAACATTTTTGCATAATTTGATACACCTTTAGCATCATATTTTATACCAGGTATGGTGTCATCCCAAATGCCGCGCACGCATATTCTGGTTGTTGAATTGTTATTCATTCTTGCTAAATGTGTTTATAATTTCTTCTTTTGCCGGATAGTTGATTAATATTCCTCTTCGTGCACCGTGATAAACAAACATGCTACCTGCAGCCATAGCATGTGCTCCTGCATCATAAGCTTCACTAAAATGTTTCAACAAACCAGCACCACATGAAGCAACAACTGGTATGTTAACTTTTGAACTCACCATTTTAATTAATTCCAAATTGTACCCAGCCATTAAGCTATCGTTAGGAATATAGTTCAAAATTATTTCACCAGCACCCAACTTTTCAGCATTTACTGCTGCAGTTACAGGATCCATATCTGTTTGTTTTGTACCTGATTTATAATAAACCCGATATTTACCGAAAAAATTCTTTTTTACGTCTATTGAAACCACAACACTTTGGTTACCTAAAGTTCGTGATATATGAGAAATCATATCAGGGTCTTCAATAAAAAGAGTGTTTAAAACAACTTTCTCTGCGCCTGCATTAATTAAATCTATGGCCTGCCTCACGTTTTTAATACCCCCTCCAACTCCAAAAGGCATAAATGCCTCATCACCTAATTGCTTAACCAAGTCAACAGAAATAGTTCTGTTTTCATGAACAGCCGTAATATCAAGAAAGACAAGTTCATCAGCTTCAAGATCATTAAAAATTCTGACCGCATTGATTGGGTCACCAATATATTTGGCATTTGAATACTTTGTAGTCTTAACTAAACCTTTCCCTTTTAAGAGTAAAACTGGTATTATACGTGGTCTAAACATAACTTAAATCTTTGCAAAATATTCCAATAGTTTTAAACCGACTTTATGACTTTTTTCAGGATGAAATTGAAAGCCAATGATGTTATCATGTTGAAATGCAGAGTCGAACACATGACCATAGTTTGTCTGGTACAAAATATCATCCGTATTTTTACATTGAACGTGATAGGAATGCACGAAATAAACCATTTCAGAACTATCAAGTATCGGAAAATTGATATTCTTATTTTTATTTACAACTGAATTCCAACCCATATGTGGTATTTTTAAATTACTCAATATGAATTTTTTTACAGTTGCACTTATAAAACCAAGTCCAGACACGTTGCCCTCCTCGCTAAATTCAGTCATTAGCTGCATTCCTAAACAAATACCTAAAACGGGTGTTTGTTTTAAAAGTACTGCATCTTTTAATGAATCTTTAAATCCACTCGTACTGAGATTTTCCATGCCTTGCTGAAAATGACCTACGCCTGGCAAAACAATTTTATCAGCAGAGGCTAGATCGTTAGGATTATTCGTTACTATAGCTTTTACATTAATTCTTTCGAAAGCCTTTTGAACAGATCGTAGATTACCCATTCCGTAATCAATAATAGTAATGTTTTGTGACATGAGTTACTAATTTATGAAATAAGCTCTTTTGCCGCTTTTAGTATAAAATATTGTATCAGAGTATTCAATATCTAATTTAGCATCACCTATCTGATTTTTAATGTTTTTAATTAAAATATCCTCATGTTTTTGACTGTAAGAATTGCCTTTTTTAATATAACACTTAATATAATTAGGTCCCTCTTTCTTTAAACAATAGTAATCAACTGGCATACTATCAAAAAGCACTGTGAATCCTGGTCCTGACACATTGGATCCATTTTCAAGATGAATGATTTCCGAAGTTCGCCCTAGTAGGTTGATAAAAACTTGTCCATTGTAATCATTACTGGTTTCTTCACCGGGTGTACCGACAATATCTCCAATTTCATAATTCAACAAGGGAAATGCATGATTTGTTAAATCTGTTAATAACAAGGAAAACTGCTTTTCATGAGATTCATTAAAAATACTATTGTATCCAACAAAAAAAAGTCCATTGCCATAATTAAAAGCTGTTATACCTCCGTCATTTGCCCCATATTCATCCAAAATTTTACAGTGAAATGCTAATTTAATTGTTTGTCTAAACAAGTCTGTCAGCTTTTCCGATGTGGTAAAGCAACCATTTAAAGAGATTTTAATTTTATTACGTAAAACAAAATCAGCAAGAAGGTAAATGGCTGATGCATATCCATATATATGCCTAATTTTTTTCGTTTTGATTATTTCAATATACTTTTTGCAAACCTCATCCGTTAAACTATTACCGCTTAGACTAATCTTTCCTTTTAAAAAGTAATATATTTTATGCTTTTTAGTTAGCTGAGAACTAATATTTAATGATGAGCTTCCTAAAACAACATGCTTATCCCCTATATTCCAACCACAATTCTCACGATTTATTAAAGTGTTTGCTGTGCAGAAGCTCCATGATCTTTTATCGAGAAGAAACGTCAGCGGCAAACCTGTTGATCCGCCAGTATGAGCAACTATATGAGGAATTTTATTAATGTTATCAGGAATGAACTTATCGAAATTTTTTATTATTGTATCTTTTGATAGAATAGGTAACTTTTTTAAATCTTCTTTTGTAATTATATCGTTTGGATGCAAGCCGATATTATCAAACAATGCTTTATAATAAGCCGTATGATAATAAGCTTGACGAACTAGTAATTTTAATTGACTATTCTGCCATTCAATAATTTCATGAGAAGATAAAATACGCAATCTTTTAATTTCACGATAGTAAAATGCTAGGTTTGTTTTTGCAAAAACATCTCCTATCGCAAAAATTAGTTTATAATAGATGAATTTTTTTAACATTTTGATTTAAATGATTTAGAAATAAACCTTGAGATTTCAAATTTGTAAATACAAATATTTTTTGACTTGCTATTCGAATAATATTGTTATAAGTAAAAAAAAGTAAATTCTTCTATCTAACACAAAAGGCTATAATTACTTAGGGGGGGACAATAAAGTAAATAAACCATCAATTATTTCAATATCAGTATTCCATCCTAATAAAGTTATGGCTTTATTAATATTAGCTACTGTATCAAGCACTTCACCTTGTCTGTATTCATTCGTAAATTCAATGATAAGTTCTTTGTCAATCACATCTGAAACAAATTTAGTAACCTCCTGAATAGCGTAAGATTTACCAGAGCCAAGATTGAAAACCAAATATCCTTTTGGCTGGAGATAAATTACCTTTTTAACAGCAGAGACAACATCTAAAACATGAATAAAATCTCTTTTTGGTCTTGGATCTTTCAATTTGATCGTACCAAGTTTAGCTTGCTTTATAATACTTGGAATAAGAAAAGATTCATTTTGTCCTTTGCCATAGATGTTAAATGGACGGAAAACTACAATATCCAATCCGAAATCTCTGTTATAGCCCTCGCAAAGTTTCTCACAGATAAGTTTAGTCTGTGCATAAGGGTTGTGAGGGGCTAATTGATGATTTTCATCAATTGGTAGGTATTCAGGAGGCCCATATAAATAGGAACTAAAAAAGATCACTTGTGCTTCTGCCTTTCTGGCTGCCTCGAGTACATTTAATGTCATTAAGTAATTGTCCCTATAAAAAATGAATGGATTCTCGAATGATTCCGGCACAAAGGAACGGGATGCAAGGTGAACTATGTAGTCAAAATCCGAAACGAAATTGAGACATGCAGGATTTGTTAGGTCATGGCCATTATTATAATCAACTTCAACAACTTGTAATCCTGATTCTTTGAGGCTAGAGACGAGGTGCTTTCCCACAAATCCCGAACTTCCTGTAACTATAATTTTACTCATAAAAAGCTTGTGCTGATCAATTTATCAATCGCTTTTTCATAATCATCCGGCCTTCCTATATCCAGCCAATAGCCATCAAACTTATATATGGAGGCATATTCTTTCCTGCTTATTAGCAAGGACATTAAATGATCAAAACCAAAAAATTCATTTTTTGGTATTAGATCTACTACTTTGCGATTGACCATGTACACACCCATACTCACAAGGAAATTATACAGGGGTTTTTCTTCAAAACCGGTGAGTTGATTGCTGTCATTTGAAAGTAATACTCCGTAATCAATTTTTTCTTCTCTGGTAAATGATGCAATAGTGAATTGATTGTCATTTTTTACATGCATTTCAAAAAATTTTCCAAAGTTCAGGTCTGTTAGAACATCACCATTCATCACCAGAAAATTTTCCGGTAAATCAGGAACCAATGTCAGAGGCCCCATTGTGCTTAGGGGTTTATCTTCAAGCGTATAATCTATCTTAATATCCCACTTTGATCCATCCCCAAAAAACGCTTTAATTATTTCCGCCATATGATTCACGGTAATGGTGATATGTTCGAAACCGGCTCTTTTTAGTTGCCTGATGATAATTTCCAATATAGGCATTTCACCAACCGGAACAAGGGGTTTTGGCAATGTGATTGTATAGGGTTTTAAACGTGTGCCCTTGCCACCTGCAAGAATGATTGCCCGTTTAGGTAATTTTGTCATATAGTCGATTTTGTTTCGGTAATAATATCTTTCCAAACTTTCATGGCTTGTGCATTGTCAAACTGAATTCTTACTTTAGCATCAAGTTTTTCAACATATTGCTCCGCTATATTCGGATTATCCAGTAGAATTTTTGTGTATTTAACATATAATAATGTATCATCCCATCGTTCAACAAGAAATCCATTTTTCTCATGATCAATTACGTCAGTCATATCGCCAACTTTAGAAGCAACGATTGCTGCACCACAAGAAGCAGCCTGAATAATTGTTCTGGGAAAGCCCTCTGTTTCAGATGTTAAAAGAAATATCCGACCACTTGCAAGAAATCCAGGCAGAGTATCATCCGGGACAAAACCCAGAAAGTCGATGGTATCATTTAAACCAAGTTCATTTGAGAATTGATGCAATTTATCTTTTTCGGGACCTGTACCCCCAATGGCCGCTTTAAGGTTTGGGTAGCTCTTCTTTAACTTAGCAATTACTCGGATAATTTGATCAACTTTCTTTTCTTCACTCAATCTACCCAGACTTATGATATCGTACTTTTTGTCTTTTGCTTTTTGTCTGGTGAAACCGCTAAAATCCATTGTATTTGGAAGAATCCATATTTTATTTTCGGGTAATCCTTTTGTGATTAAGAAGTTTTTTGAGCTACTGCCTGTTACTGTTACGTATGATGCTTTTCTTAAAATCCACATTGTAAGCTTCATCCTAAGACCTTTTCTTAACTTTGCATAAGCGGGGTTCCCGATAATAGATACAACAGATGGTTTATTAAGGATAGCTGCAAAAATTACTGCTATTAAGCCATGTGGAATTTCATAAATGCCTGCAATTAATACCGGATTCAGTTTTCTATGTTTCCACATTTGCAAAATACGAAGCGGAAAATTAATTGGCCCAAAGAAACCTGATGCTCTCTCAACATAGGTAACTTTATTGAGTGAGTTGCTTTTCGTGTCTCTGAACACAATTACCTGATCAATATCATTTTGTTCAGAGAACTGTTGAATGAAAAAAGCGGAATCGTTTTCACCACATTTAAGTGTTAGAAAAACTGTTTTATCATTGATGTATTTTGAACTTATTAGCTGAGGCATGATTTTAGAATAAGGCTAATTATTTTTTAAGGCGGTTTTATAAATTGCAATATTCTCTTCTACCATATTTGTGATACTAAATTTGCTCTGTACTACTCTAATTGCATTTTCACTCATAATTCTCTTCAAATCTGGTTCAAGTATTAAATTCAGGATATATTTAGCTAGAGAATCAACATCTTCTGGTTCACATAAAAAACCATTCATACCATGTTCAATGATTTCCATGTTGCCCATGCATCTCGTTGCAACAACAGGTACTCCAAAAGCTTGAAATTCAAGAATTGAATTAGAGATACCTTCTGTAAATGTTGCCAATACCCCCACATCAGAAATGCTAACGATTTCTTCAACATTATCCAATTGCCCTAGAAATCTAATTTCAGGATATACATTTATGTGATACTGATTTTGAAATTCTGTTAATTCTTCCCCTCCCCCAACACAAAGAAAAGTAATGTCGTTTCTTAATTGAAGGATTTTTTGAGCAGCATTGAGATAGGTTTTATAATCCTTACTTGATGAAAATGAAGCAATCATAGAAACAACAAAAGTACTAGTTATGCGGAAAGCACTCCTTATTTCGTTAGTGGAGCGATGAGTTTTAAGCCTGGAAGCAGCAAATCCATTGTGAATACATTTGGCTTTTGATTTTGGAACTTGGTAAGATGCTAAGCCGGCTTGAGAATTTGCTAAAACATATTTTGAAAACAGAAAATTGAGTTTTGACAAAAAGTAAGTAAAAGGCGCAATTTTTATTGGAGCATCGGATATTTGAGAATTAATTAATACAACATTTTTCAATAAAAGCATAGAATAAAGAGTGTACACGGTTACCATAAAAGACCATGTATGGATAATATCCGGACGAAAGCTCTTTGCTATTTTGTAAATTTGAATAAAGGGAGTAATACTTTTTTTTGATTGTTTCTGAACAAAAACTATTTTCTTTTTAATGTTTTTTGATAGTTCAAAATGAATGTCTTGATGAAAGAGAATTATTTTATATTCGATTTCATCTATCTTGTCAATTTCCTTAATAAGTTCAAGAAATCGACGCTCCTTGCCACCTTTCCTTAATCCATCTATAATAAAAAGTATTCTCATCTAAGCTTTAAGATAAGGCTTAGCGACAAAAGAGCTTGGTTCAGCTGTAAGTAGAATTTCTCTTTTCTTATCTTCTGTAACCGCCTTTATAGAGAAATCCTGGCTTTTAAGTTTTCCCACAAAATCGTCAACACTTCCAATATATTTTACAGGATTACCCCCTACAATTGAATTTGGCGGGATACTCTTTGTAACAACAGTAGCTGCACCAATTATGCAATTCTCCCCAATCGTAACTCCAGGCATAATTATAGCTCTTTCACCAATATAGGTATAGCTACCTATTTTAATTTTGCCAAAATAATCCGCTTTCTTTAATTCTGGATATTTCTTTCTTAATGACCATATTCCCCCATGAGTTAAAAACAGAACACTTCTAGCTATCCTAACATAGTCACCAATTTCGATTAAGTACGACTCCGAACTAAAATCTTTGGTTGAGATATTACAATCTTTTCCAATTTTAACACCTATAGCTCTTGCATATTTTTCAGGGGTGCTAAACTTTTTTATCAATTTTATTTTTATTTTGGTAAGATACTTACCTGCCACTATCTTCTTCATCTTCAATGTGTTTTAATAGTTTTCTAGATAGAGTTGCGGGGTCATGATTTTTTTTTAAATATTGTCTATTGTGGTCATAAAACTTTTCGTAATTAGTGCTAGCTTTGATTAGTAGATTTGGGATGTCCTCGAAGCTTTTGGCCACATATCCAAGTTTATACTTCTTAATAATAGAATCAGGATCAACCTTATCCGTTGTAACAATTGGGCGACCAGATTCAAGTGCTTCCAAGAAAGTATTTGAGAAACCTTCATAGTGACTAGTGTTAAGTAAACAGATTGATTTACTAATAAATTCAGAAATTTTAGTCCGGGGAATTTTTCCAACAAATTCTACATTTGGCAATCTTTTCAAATTATCAATTGCTTCAATTGACATCTTGTCAATCAATTGGGCAGCAGATCCGGCGATTTTAAAATTCAAATTTGGTAAACTATTGGCGATATCAAAAAGAGCTGGTAGATTTTTCTGATATTGAAATATACCAATCCAAGCAATATACTGTCCTTTAGATAATGCTACATCTATTCCAATACTGCTTAAGTATGGATTATGCATAATATGCACTGATTTGCTGGGATACAAACTTTTTAGGTTTGCAAGCTGGTGATTATTTTGTACGAGAATAATATTTGACAGACTTGTACCAATTCGAGAAAGATAGTATTTTACAAATCCTAGCCTTTTACGATAAGTTAGTGGCTCATATACAATATTATTAGAAATTCTTTGAATGTAAAAAGTGTGCGTCAATTTTGTAGCTATTCCATAAATAATGGTCTGCCATCCTGCTGTACTAACATAAACAAATTTGTACTTTTGTCTTTTGAGAATGAAAAATAGCCGAATAATAAGTATTGGCGACCAAATAATACTATAAAACTTTGAAGAAAATAGATCAATAAAATGGTAATTATTATTATTTTTTGGAACTCGTTCCGTAATAATATGTATTTTAAAACCTAATTCCTCGAACCCGCTTAACCAAGACTTTGTTTGAATAGTTGCCCCACCTGTAAGCGCTGTTGGTTTATCAATCATATATCCAATGTTTGAATCGATCAGAAGGATCTTTTTATTCGACATTAATTTTAAGTGTATTTTTTGTTGGAGCCAATGAAATTTTAAAAAATAGAAAGTATGCCAAAACTGTTGGATATAGAAATAGCCGGTTGAAAAAATAGAATAAAAAAACAAATAGAAGTATAATAATTAATTCCTTATTTAGATTTCTTATTCCAGGCCAAAATATCCTTCTAAAAAAACCAAATATTAATAATAACCAAAAGAAAATACCATAAGCAGCTAAAATTTGAGTAAAACTACTGTTACTCCATCCATAGTTTGCCCAATTCGTTTTAGCGGCATTGTTATATCCCACTCCCCAGAATGGACTGGATTGAAAATTTTCCCAATTAGCAACAATTTGTTCAGATCTTCCTAATCCACTAATGTCTTCTAATTCATCAGTGAAACGATAGAAAATGTTCAGGCGTTCAATATCTACAAGGTTGTTAACAATAAAACCGAGTATTAATAACGAAAAAACTAGCAAAGTTTGCCTGATTAGTGATTTGAAGTTAAACAAATAAACTACAAGTACGAGAACAAGAAATATCATTGCACCTCTACTCGAATTGATTATAACAATACTGGTCATCATGCCAATATAGATAAAGAATCTTCTTTTGCTAAGTTCACCACGTTTAAATTTAAATACGGTGAAAGCGGTTGATAAAGATGCTAAGTAAGAAACGTGATTGATATTAACAATATTGAGTGCCGCACGTTCGACACCTAACTGAAATTCTATGCCGTCCGACAATTTAATAATTCCTAAGTAAAATAAGTAACTTATTAGAACATAAAAAAGACCACTATTGATAATTGAATTTTCAAAAATACTAGTTGTTTTACTTGATGTATCTATTTTTGTGATTGTTAGAAAATAAAATGTAATAAAGAATAATTGCTCAACCAGAAAGATTTTGCCTGCCTCATCTAACATTGTTCTTTCATAAAATCTAATCCAAAGAATTAGAATAAAAGGTATAACCAAGGAATATAAGTCTTTGTAGTTAAACCCTTTGTAATAAATGATATATAATGCAGGGAGTATTCCAAATATTAATTTTGAGAAGGGTACCACAGGCAGATTCAGCTGTGCAAATATTCTCATAGATACATCAAGAACACCTAATATCCAAAATATCAGGATATATATAGCTATATAGTAGAGTTTTTGTTTACTCATGTGAGGTGTTGACGAATAAAGTATTTGTAATACATGGTTAAGTAACTTAAGTGGTAAAGCGCATAACCCAGAATATCCAACAGAATAAAGTTGATAAGCGTTAACTTACCTAGATAATGCAAAAGCAATGCAGACAATACAAGAAACACCGTAGCAGATACTTGATAAATTGGAACCTGTTTTATTTTATTTACCAAGGGTGAGGTGGTAACAATTGCAGCATATGATGTTATGATTTTAAATGGAATGACCAATAAGAATAGCTGTGATGCGAATATGGCCGGTACCCACTTGGGTAAAAACCATTCAATTAGATAGGGTATAATAAAAGCAAGGCTTGCTGCTGCCAAAATTCCAATAACCAGTAAAAGTATGGTCTCTTTAATTACTATCCGATGTGCAAATTTCAAATCGCCTCTTCCAAGAGCCTCATAAACATACATTTTTCTCACTTTAACTGCTACAAGAAAAACAGTGATCAACTGATCAGCCAACATAGAGGCAAAACCATAAATCCCTAATTCAATGGTTCCCATTGTTGTTAAAACTAATATTCTTTCAGCATACCTGTAGGATCCGTAGGAGAGTGTTGCGAGTGAGAAAAAGATACTGACAGAAAGAATTTTTTTTATCTCCGAAAAGTCAATGGTGAATCTGTATTTTGCATGTATTCGTTTGTAATAAAATATCAAACCTATAATAGATGCAATAATTGGGGAGATTAGGACAATATAAACATTGAAAAAGGCAACAAGCGAGGCAGTCAGAACAGCTACTATTAAACCATGAATTAGGTTTACATTACTAATAATTTTGAACTTTTTTTGAACAGTAGCCTCTGCGTCATAAATGTGTGAAACTTTTGCAAAAAACAATCCCAAAGAAGCCAGAATAATTAATATTTTAATTGTAGTCCCTTCAAAAAAGAAACTTGAAACAATTCCAGATATTGTTAAAAGAACAGACAAAAGTATCTCACCGGAATAGGCTGCATTGCGAATGCGATTTGCTTTTTCAGAGTCTTTTTGACCGTTTGCTGTCCCAATTTCCCTTTGAGCTACAGATACAAATCCAAGATTGCCAAATTTGTTCAGCATCTGTATAAGTTCAACCGATTTTATTAAGCCAAAGTCTGCAGGTCCTAAATAACGAGCTACTATAAAATTCTTGATAATGGCAATTGGTTGCATTAAAAAAGTAACAGAAACAAGAGAAATATAATTTCTGATTGACTTTTTACGTCTGATTTCCTTAAGTTGCAATAATCTATTTTGTATGACCTTATTCATATTCATCAATTCAAAGCGTAACAGAAGATCTAATAAAACGTTAAATTAAAGTTGTATTAAAAAAAGTATTTCTGAGTGTAAAGTCCATAAATTTTCATTCGAGAATAATTGCTAGAAACATTTATATTTTGATCGCCGTCAAAGCTCATAAATTAATCTTTATGAGATAACTTTGCAATTGTTTTAATTAGTTCGACCTCATCAGCTATTCTTCTGTCCCAACTAACAAAATTTGTTTTACTAAAATTCATTAGTTTTAAGCACAACCGATTTCTGGTTTTTGCATCATCAATAATGTTACAAATAATAGATTCAGCTTCTATCACCCTGTTATCTCTATCTACAAAAAAAGCTACTTCTTTTAATAGGTTATACGTGGATATATCGCGCATTGTTTGATTGCAAGGCCTTAACGTAATTGGTATTACTCCGTTTGTGATTGCTTCCAACATCGTGTTAGAGAGATTTCCTAGATCATTGAAGGAAATAAAAAAAGAAGCAGATAAGTAATGTTGATTTACGGTTTCATGTGGTATTGAACCTAAATAATGAAATCTACTAGGGTGTATAGTTTTTGCACAAAAATTTAATACTAAATCTCGCAGAGGTCCATCTCCAATCATTACGATCTTGATATTCTCACACTTGCTAAGTAACTGCTCCGCTAAACTCAGAAAGTCATTCACTCCTTTAGTCGAATCAAGTCTAGAAACAAAAAGAACTGTTCTAGTTTTCATTTCCAGACATTTCTTATGGTCAATTAAATTTGGCACAACTCCATTAAGCCATGAGATTCCTATATCCTTTCTAAAATATTTATCTATAAACAATTCACCTGGAGTGCCGTCCTTTGAACATATAACTTTGGCAAATGGAGCTTTGAACGATACATACTTTATAAAATTAAATAGTTTCCATTTAAGTTTTGATGAATCAAAATGCAAAGTCGTAACTCCATGCAAGCGTAAGACAACAGGTATTTTAGTTAGGTAAGCAAATAATGAACCAACAACAATATTAGCGCGGTCACAATAAATTAGGGTTTCCTTTGAATTGTAAACAATAGCATTATTAACTTCTTGCCACAATTGATATTCATAAATATATCTAACTGGCTTTGGAAAATGTTTTTTGCTTATGATAAAAAATTTGTTTTTGAAACCCTGAATACTTTTTGCATATATTTTATTCAATCGTGAATTTCTATCAATAAAGAAAACTGTGAAATCAATATTTGATCTCACAAGTGTTTCGAACAACTTTGAAACTGCAGGCATTCCTTCAGGATTCCATTCACTTCTATCTAATGATGATTTAAAGGAAGAATAATAGCTTAATATAAAAACGATTTTCATTATTTGTTCAGTGGCTAAAAGCATTTATCATGTATCTATATTATACTTCTTGTTGTTTTTTTCATCTAATATTTTGTCAACTAAAAATGAGTTTATATTCTGAAATTTATATTTTCTAACTACTTTCAGATATGAAAAAAGCCCGTACCAGCCGTAACCATCAAAATAGTAGTCGAGATATTGTTTGCGAAGTATTAGAATTTTACTATATATTCTTCGCTTAATAAGTCTCAATTTACTGACATTTTTTATATGTGTTGATTCTTTTTTTTCAAAATTCACATCATTAAATATTCCATATTCTGTAATTTTTCCTAAGTATTTTATATAAAGTTTTTTATCAAACTTATAATCAATTGGCACCTTAGACCAAAACTCAATTTGCAAATTTGACCATAATGGCAGGTACCAATCCAGATTAAACGAATTGTATACTTGAATTGAATTGACGATAAATTTTGACTGCCTCTCTTTCCAATCAAAATGCTCAATATATCTTGAATTATTATAAGGATTCTTATTCCCTTTTCCTAAACTTAAAATGTTTTTTAATAGCTCCCTTTTTAATCTTATACTATTTTCATCATTCAAATTTGGTCTATGCACCCGAAAATGTTTCTCAAGAAGTGCCTCAAGCAATTCAGTAACGGTGCTGTCTTCTTTTTGAAGAACTACTGGAATATGGCCGCCAGAAATGAAATCTCCAGTATGTCCTGGCATAATTATTGAATCACTATTAACATAACCATTTTCAATCAACCAATGAATTGCAGGCCAATCCTGAATATGTGCTAAAGAACCAATCCAACTATCATTGTATAAATAATTTATAAACAGTTTATTTTGCTTGGTTTCTCTCCATGTTTTCCTGGAGTAAGGTACATGCACCCAATTTAATTCAATTTTCTTAGCTATATCTTTTGCTTTAACTACTTCTTTAAAATTTTCTTTCCCATAAGTAAAGCACAATACGTCTTCGATTCCAGACTTTTTAACCAAATAGGCTACGTATCGGGAATCCAATCCTGAACTTAAAGGTATGATTATTCTTCGATTATAATACTTGGATTTTATCTCGTCAATAAGTTTTTGCGTTACAATTTCAAGTTCTGTTAGCAACAAATTTGGTTGAATAATTATACTATCAGAGTTATAGTAGTCAAAATAGCTTTTTAAATTAATAGTATTTGAATTACTGAGGCTGATTTCGACTATTGATCCTGCTTCAGTTTGAAATATATTGTTGTACAAAGTCCTATTTCCTCTTACAAATCCTGCTGCTTTATACTCAAAAGAAGAGTATTCATCAATTGTATCCTCATCAGAAATGATCCTATTGCAGTTATCAGTAACTTCAATAGTATTTTTACCAGTTTTATAAAAGAAGGGAAATGTCCTTAATTTATCTGATACTATTATTAATTCATTAGTATCAACTATTACCAATCCCCAACCAATCTCGAGTTCATTGTATTTTTCTGAAAGAAACTTTTCAATAGGTATGTTATTAGAATTCCCTTTTATATAATAGTCTTTATCATTACGCTTATAGTATTGATAATTACTAAAGGTCAATGCTAGTTTAGTATTAGAGTTCTTATATAATTTCATCATATTTTACAAATGTGCACCTTTGCTTTAAGTAATTATCTGTATTTGGTGCATAAACTTCAATTCCAACATCCACAATGTAAATGGGTTTATTTGTGCGAAGTGCAATTGGAAAAACCGAACTTCTAGTATAGTAAAAGAGAAATCCATCAAAATCATCAAATATTTCTTCAAAAAGACCATTTACAAGTCGGCTTCCCCAGAAATAATTCAAATTCCCTTTATATTTTCCCTCAGGATGAGCCTTATAGTAGACATCTTTCCCACTTTTAATAAAATATTCGACTATCCTTCTTTCTATTACATACTGCTGCATCTCAGGCAAGGAACTTGCTTGAGAAAGCACTCCAAAATTTTTAAAAGGAGCACCTATCATGAGATATTTTCCTCCTTCTTGTATAGATGTTTTTATAAAAGGATTTTTTATTTCTACATTACTAATAACTATTGGGACAGGGTATACTAGTGTAGGATACTTTCTCAATAGTATTTTTAGGTCTTCTAAATTATCAGCTTTTGTCAATAAATGGGTAATAAAAGGGAATTCAGCCCAAGCATAATAATCCCATTCAAGGACATGCTGATGACCATGAAGAAACTCATAGACTGGAATACCACTCCTTTTAAACTCTAAAGCAATTGCTTTATTTAACTCATTTCTTGGAGTATCTATGAGCAAGGAGTGAAATTTTGTTGTTTTTATTTTACCAATCTTTATTAATGTCATTAATCCAAGTGCAAACCGTGGTGACACAATTTTCTTTAACAAATCTATATCATTATTAGCTGGGTAGATTTTATACGAAGCCGCTATTTGGCTAAACTCTTGAAATACTTCATTTACCAATTCATTGATGAATTTATAATCAGATTTAATTTTGGATTCATCAATAGTCCAATGGCTATATGAAAAGAATACTCTTCGATTCTTTGGAAAAAGAGCTTTTGCTAACTCATTTGATACAGAATTATGAATGAGGACAGGTCGAAAGAAATATTTAACATTAATAGATTGAATATTGCGAATTAAATTCTTGATACTTGTTTTTATTTTTCTTATTTCAGTCGGCTTTTTTGGTTCAATTGGCTCAACATAATGATCACTACAAAACATTTGAATAAAATCATTTCCCTTAGAGCCAAAAACAAACTCAATACCGCTGTCTTTTGCTTTACTTTCAAAGGCTTTCCAGTATATATAATTACTTAAAGGAATAAATACTTTATAACAAATCAATAATATATCAGAATTTGAGTCTTTTCTGAGTATAATTTTATTAAATTTTTGACGAATCTTGGATTCAATTTCTAAATATAAACTATAACTAAAAGGGAGTTTCTCCAAATCAGCAATGCTGTTATTAGTAAGTTTAAGCATTTCCAAATCTATTGCTATTTTCATTCCCTATGTTAATTTTACTAGTTATTCTTGCTAATATTTTATGGATATTCTTAGAAACTACAAATCGACTAATTATCAGCAGTATTCAAATATCCTTCAATATTATCATTGTGTACATTCAAGACGGCCTCAACAAATTCCCTAAATGCACCTTCCCCTCCTAACTTTGTTGTGACATATTTAGCATATTTCTTGATATATTCGGGAGCATTTGCAGGGGCACCAGAAAATCCAACAACCTTCAACAAACTTAGGTCATTAATATCATCGCCAATAAATGCCACTTCAGAAAAATCAATTCCTAGCCTTTTACATAGAATTGTTGCCTCAATTAACTTATTTTTTACCCCTTGAAAAATATAATCAATTTTCAATTTCTCAGCTCGTCTACTAACGATCTCAGTATCTTCCCCTGTAATTATGGCGACTGGTATGCCTCTTTTATGACAAAAAATTACTCCTGCACTGTCGTAAGTGTTGAATTTTTTCCATTCGTTACCCGTTTGGTCGTAGTACATTCCACCATCGGTCCATACACCATCTATATCTGTTATAAATAATTTTGGTAACATTATTTCTGTCTTATAATTTTTGCGGGATTACCAACTGCAACACAATTAGATGGTACATCAATTAACAAAACTGCATTAGCCCCTATCACTGAGTAATTACCCAAAGTAATTTCTCCTAATATTTTTGCCCCAGCATAAATAATAACAAAATCTCCAACGATTGGCCTGCCACCATTTTTATCACCTAAGGTGACTCCTTGGTGTATTAAAGCGTTAGATCCGATGTTGGTTCTAGCGCCAATCACTGTACCTAACCCATGATTAATTTTCAATCCTGTGCCAATGCTAGCACTATAATAAATTTCAAAACCTGAAAGAAATCTGCCTAAAGCTGATAACATATCAGCAACAATCTTATTGTTTCTCAAGTAATAAATCCTAGCAATCCTGTAAAGTAGAATTCCTTGCAATTCAATTTGTATTCGTATTTTTTCAATCATTATGGCACTGTCATCTTGAAAATACCTTAAATAATCGGTTTTAAAGATATCAAGAGCTTCTGATAAGATATCGGTGTCTAAATCGTAATCAAACTCTATTACTGATCTGGAAAACCAACTTTCTATTTCGGTTTTTACTTTTAAATCATTAGAGGAAAACATCTATTGAAGCATATTTAAGTAAATAATCTCATCTTTATCAATATCACAACCTGCTTTCGAACCAATAATCCTTTTTCTTTCAGTCCATTTAACACCATCTCCAGGTGATAAAAGATGAATGTCATTTTCAGTAATAACATCCCCCCTTCTAATATTTTTATTGCTTGCAATCGATCTTTCAAGTTTTAGTTGAGCACTTTTTACACTTTCATCAATAAAAATATCCTCAACTCCCATTGACATTTCCAAAACCCTAATGTCTCTAACCATTCTAATGACTCCATCAGGCCCCAATGATCCTGCCTGGTCAGTACCTTTCATTCTACGATCAAGTGTTATATGTTTTTCAATCACCGCCGCCCCCATTGCAACTGCTGCAACTGGTGTTGCAATACCAATAGTATGGTCGGAATACCCAATGATGACATGCGGATAATTTTTTTTAAGATAGGGAATTGTATTTAGGTTTACATTTTGAGGTCTTGTTGGATATTCTGATACACAATGTAAGATTGATAAATCTGAGTGATATTTTGAAACTATGTTTATGGCTTCCTCCAACTCCTTTTTTCCAGCCATTCCAGTAGATAAGATAATTGGTATTTTGGTTTCTGCCATCGCACTAAGTAAAGGCAGATTAGTAAGATCTCGACTGGCGACTTTTAATCGATCAGGTGTAAATAATTTAACAAGTGATAAACATCCCCTGGCACATAAGGTTTCAACAAATTCCATTCCATAAGATTTTGCGTGTTTATAGCATTCAAAATGTTCCTCATCACTCAGCTCTAAATATTCCCGATGCTCACCATAAGTTCGGCCAAATGAATGTTGACCAGTATAAGGTCTAAGCATTTGACTTTTTGACAATTCCTCATTTAAATCTCGTTTTGTTAGTTTAACAGCATCTAACCCTTTTAAAGTTAGGTTAAAAAGATCCTCTTTTATTGGCCTTGCCATCATTTCAATTAATAACTTTGCTAAATCGACCGATCCATTATGATTCTGGCCGATTTCTCCAATAATATAAGTTGATTTCATAATTATTTTGAATTATTTTTGATTTCACTATACATGTCCGTCAACCACAAACTATTGCTAGTAACTAAGGATATTATATTTCTAGGGCTAATATCCATATTTTCAGCAATCAAAACTTTGTATATGCTTTTTGATACATTAAAATCCTTTAGTGTGTCTATAGTTAATCTTAAGTAATATTTGTTCTCAATTATTTTTGGTATAGACTTATAGTATATTTTGAATAAATCACTATTTTCATAAATATAATTAGTAACATGCTCAAGGTATTTTTTCTCATGAGTTGCTTCAAAAACATTTATTAATGCTTCTCTACTAACACCTTCTGACCAGAAACCATAATGTGTTTTAATGCTTGGTGTTAAGTCTTCTTTACAATAACACCAGTAATCTACATTTCGTTTATAAAAATCATTAATCTGATGTTCTAAATCATCGATATCTAAAAACGGGTTATCAGCGCATATTCTGATAATTTTTTCAAGATTATATTCTTTTGAAGCCTCAAGAAAACGACCAAGTACATTTTCTTCACTTCCCCTAAATATTTTCATTCCATTTTTTAATGCAATATCAGCAATGATGTTGTCTTTGGTGCTTTCAGTGGTGGCTACAATAATTGGGATTCTTTCAGCTATAGGGATTAATCTACGAAGTAAAATTTCAAAAATCCCCATTTGATTATAAAAAGGAAGAATCATTTTATTAGGCAACCTTGTAGAACCAACACGCGCTTGAATAATAATACCTAATTTCATTTATTAAAATAACAAGTTTTAAATTATTTACATTTTCCCATCCAAATATCTCCCCGTCTCTTTATGCCCAAAATCAGGAATCATATAATGAAACAAGTCAACGATTTCCTGTTTTGTCCAGCTTTTACTTTCTTTCATCAAGCGAATTGAATGCTCGAAATAATCAATAGGTCCATCAAAGTTTTCTTCTTCGTTTTTGATGATGCCGAGGTTTTGGAAACGATCCATATCGAGTGTTTCGTTTTCAGTGAAGAATTCTTCAAAGTCTTTTTCACCCGTTGTGTCACTTTTGGTAAATAAGCAAGGCCACTTATGTTGATTTGTTGATTTGTTGATTTGTTGATTTGTGGCATTCTCAATAAAAAAGTTTCTTGCTTCCTCTTCAGTTTTACATAGATGAGGTTCAAGACCTCTTTCTTTTAAATATCTTATTGCAATTTCAGCAAAGGTGATCAAGTGTAGTTCTTCACTCAGTTTGGGGAAGAAGATGTCGCGGTTTTCACCAAAGATGCATGACATCAGGCAAAGTTCGCCAGATTCTTTTGGAATGACAAAGTAGCGTTTGATGTCGTTGGGAGCAACGATAGGTTGCTGTTTCTTAATCCGTTGGTCGAAGCCATGCAACAGCGAACCATCGGAGAAAGCCACATTAGCAAATCGTGCCATGGAAACATTGATATCCTTGCTTCTGCGGTTCACAAACATCTCCATGATCCGCTTGGAAGCCCCCATCATATTAACGGGGTTGGCTGCTTTGTCTGTAGAAACACAGAAATATTTTTTAACTCTGTTTTCAATACATTGTTGCAAGGTTTTATCTGTATTGAAGATGTTCGTTTCAATCATCCGCATCAGGGTGAAGGGGTCTTTTTCGCTGCGCACATGCTTGAGGGCAGAAAGGTTCAAGACATAATCGTATTGGCCATCGGCTTTCCAAAAGGCATCATATTCTACCGATCCAACATCTAACGCAAATGTTTTAAAATCACCATCAATATAGCCAAAGGAACTTCGAATGTCTCTTACCAACTCTACCATATTATTTTCGGAGATGTCAACCACATGGAGCTTCCTGGGATTTCTTTTAAAGATTTCTTTTGTAACGGCCTGTCCAATAGATCCAGCGCCACCAATAACAAGAAAACGTGAAGAACTTACAATGCTTGAAAGCTCTTTTTCGTGATTAGAGATATCTTCGGTGAAGAGCTCTTTGTTGCGGCCTATCAAGTTCAGTATATCCACGGTTTTTTAAACTTAATTAGAATAATAGGTTTGATACCAATTTACAAAATTCTTGATACCATTTTCAACTTCATACCTTGGTTTGTATTCAATTGTTTCATTTAGGTTTGATGTATCAGCCCAGGTCCCAGGCACATCCCCTGCCTGCATGGGCATCATTTGTTGGATTGCTTTTTTTACAAGCGCATTTTCTAGTGCTTCAATAAAATCAAGCAATTGAACAGGCTTGGAGTTGCCAATGTTGTAGATTTTGTATGGAGCATATGAAGAAGCAGGGTCGGGCGTGAAATTGTCAAAATCCGCTTCAGCTTTTGCCGGTTTTAACATACATCGGTACACTCCTTCAACAATATCATCTATGTAGGTAAAGTCCCGTTGCAGATCGCCATTGTTGAAGACTTGTATTGGTTTACCTTCAAGAATTGCTTTGGTAAACAGAAAGATCGCCATGTCGGGTCTGCCCCAAGGGCCATAAACGGTAAAGAAACGCAAGCCTGTAGTAGGGATATTATACAAATGGCTATAGGTGTGAGCCATCAATTCGTTGGCCTTTTTGGTAGCCGCATACAAACTTACAGGATGATCTGCGTTGTCATGCTCAGAAAAAGGCATTTTGGTATTGGCACCATACACAGAACTTGTGCTGGCATAAACCAAATGTTGCGTCGGATAATGCCGACAAGCTTCTAAAATATTTAAAAACCCTCTGATATTGCTATCAATGTATGCATGAGGATTTTCCAGCGAATAGCGTACACCAGCCTGGGCAGCCAGATGGATGACAAAATCGAATTTATATGTAGCAAAAAGCTTGTTGATGGATTCTGTGTCCTCCAGATTAAGTTTAAAGAAGGTATAATAATCATATTTGCTGCTTTCAACACCTTTGCCCCATGCTATCTGATCTTTTTCAATTCCTGACTCTTTCAGCCGGCCATATTTGAGATTGACATCATAGTAATCGTTGATATTATCAAGACCTATTACTTCATAGCCTTCCTTAAGTAAACGAACTGCTGTGTGAAATCCAATGAAGCCGGCTGAGCCTGTCACCAATACTTTTTGCATCTTCCTACTTACCAATTTGATAGATTTTAAAACCAATTGATTTGAGTTCTTTGGCATTGAGAATGTTTCTTCCATCAAACACAAAAGCCGGTTTCAACATGGCGTTATAGATGCGGCGCCAATCGTAGCTTTTGAATTCATCCCATTCTGTTAGGACAGCGATTGCATGGGCGTTTTCAAGTGCTGTGTATGGGGCAGTATGAATGTGTATTTGGGTTCTAATCTGTTTATCGCGCAGATTATGATAATTCAAGGAAGAAAGATACTCCAAATCTGAAATGATTTGTTCTTCAGTAACTTTTGGATCGTATACATGTATTTCAGCTTTGTCTTCCATCAGGGTGCTCGCCACATACATAGCGGCTGTTTCCCGTGTATCGTTGGTGTCTTTTTTAAACGCCCAGCCCAGAAAAGCTATTTTCTTACCGGAGACTGTATTGTATAATGTGCTAATGATATTTTCAGCAAAACGACGTTTTTGATAATCGTTCATTATAATCACCTGTTCCCAGTAATCAGCTACTTCAGATAAACCCTGACTGCGGCAGATATACACCAGGTTTAGGATGTCTTTTTGGAAACAAGAGCCACCAAAACCAACAGAGGCCTTGAGGAACTTAGGTCCAATTCGGCTGTCGGAGCCAATAGCACGAGCCACTTCTTCCACATCAGCACCTGTTTTTTCACATAAAGCGGATATGGCATTGATGGAAGAAACGCGCTGTGCCAGGAAGGCATTGGCGGTGAGTTTGGAAAGTTCAGATGACCAGACATTGGTTTGAAGTATTCTTTTTTCTGGAAGCCATTGTGCATAAATATCAGCAAGCGCATCCATGGCCGCTTGTCCTTCAGGTGTATGATGGTCACCACCAATGAGCACGCGATCTGCATTGTGTAAATCATGAATGGCTGTTCCTTCAGCCAAAAACTCTGGATTGGAGAGAATTTGGTATTTTACGCCATTGCCTACATTGTCCAAAATGGAGCGGATGGCTTGTGCGGTTCTAACGGGCAAAGTAGATTTTTCCACTACGATTTTATCATCTGTCGCAACCTCAGCAATCTGACGGGCACAGAGCTCCACATATTTAAGATCAGCAGCCATGCCTTTACCCTTACCGTAGGTTTTGGTTGGGGTGTTCACGGAGATGAAGATCATCTGGGCTTCTTTAATGGCCGCATCTACATCTGTGGAGAAGAAAAGGTTCCTGCCACGGGCTTCGGTAACTACCTCTTTCAAGCCGGGCTCATAGATAGGGAGCTTATCAAGGTCTTCATCATTCCAATCAGCAATACGTTGTGGGTTGATGTCCACCACTGTTACCTTAATTTTGGGACATTTTTGTGCGATGACGGCCATCGTTGGGCCACCTACGTAGCCGGCGCCAATGCAGGCAATATTCTTTATTGGTTTGTTTAGACTTGGGTTCACGAGTTTACGGTTTTATGGGTTCAAGGGTTGAAGATTTGGTTTATTTAGTTGGTTTGGAGGTGATCGAGCGGAGTCGAGAGCACCGATTGGTTAGGAGATTCAAAGATTCAAAGATTCAAGGGTTTATGGGTTGAAGAGTTTATGAGTTCACGGGTTGTGGTTTAGTTAGTTTAGTATGCATGAGAGGTGTTCGAGCGAAGCCGAGAAGCCGAGTTTATGGGATTCAAAGATTGTATGTCTCATTTCAATTAATATTATGTGTGGACTAGTGCGGTGGGGCTCCCCCATGAGTGGGGGC
>JAQIBR010000005.1 GCA_027858955.1 Bacteroidales bacterium | reverse complement strand
ACTGCCTAAATCTTTAATTGCATTTTTCCACATTTCCTCAGGTTTATAGGAAATTAGTTTTTTATGGTTAGCTTTTGCAACAAGCCAGGAATCGATTTTTAGTTCATCATTTAACTGATTAGCAGTCCAGCCAGCATAACCAACAAAGAACCGTATAGAATTGGAATCGAGCAGTTTACTATCTAATAAGATTTTTACATCTTCAATATTTCCGCCCCAAAATAAATCTTTACTCAATCGCTGACTATTTTCTATTAAATCGCCTTTGGTATGGATATAAAACAAATTTTTTGTGCTTACAGGACCACCTAAAAATACTTTACCATCATAATGAGGGAAATCACTTACTATTTCATTAAACTTAATATTTACAGGCTTATTTAATATTATGCCAAAAGAGCCTTCTTCATTATGTTCGGCCAATAATACAACTGAGCGCGCAAAATAAAAGTCCTGCAAACTAGGTTCTGAGATCAGAATAGTTCCAATTGACGGTATTATATTTGTCGTTTTCATAGTTATTTTTACGGTGTTATTTCGATTAAGTTAGAAATTTAACACTATGTATACCTGATTTATTAAAATGATTTCTACTATCAGTATAATTATTTAAATCAGAGTCAGTCCAAGTTGGTGCTGTAATAATCAAATCCTGAATCAGTTTAGATGTTTTCTTTAATGTTTTCTTTGAATTTAAAGTAACAATAAGTTTATTAATATCCTGTTCAGGTAATTGATGTATCAATTTGAGTATCTGATTGTAATCTATTTTTATTTTAAGTTCCATAATGTTGTCATTTTACACAAAGTTAATGAATTATAATCTCATGTGTTTATAATTTTATATTTCACTCTTTTCTCAAGATATTCAATCGCCGCCGTTCTGTATTCTTCGTCCAAATAATCACTCAGACGGCTCATTTTTAATACCTTACTCAACCCGGGGTTACGTTCGTATCTCACTTTACCCCGGGCTATTATGTTTCGCACTTTCAGTGCTTTATCGCTAATCTTAATACTTTGAATATACATTTTAACTAATCAGTTTGTCAACCAGCAACTAGCAACTAGCAACCAGCAGCCAGCACCCAGCATCCAGCAACCAGCATCCAGCAACCAGCAACTAGCATCTAGTAACTAGTTGCTAGCAACAAATTACCCAAACTTCAATTAGCATTTCAAAAATCCCTTTATCTTTACCCCAAAAATTATACCAAGCAAAAACTTATGCCAGGCAGACAAAAAGACTTTTTAAAATATCGTGAAATACACACAAAATTTATATATAAAAATTATCGATATTCTATTTTAAATGAGTCAATTAGCATTAGTTTTGAGTTTTTGTTGAAAGGTAATTCTCAAGCCGGATTATCGGATATCAGGTTTGAACCGACAATTATATTACCCATTAATTCTTTTAGTCAACGTGAAGATTTACAGGTAGAAGTGCTTGAAAACTTAATTTTTAATATGGGAATGGTTGAATTAATCAGTTATTGGAAAGCTGCCTGCCCAAAAGAAATTATCATAGAACCATTTCATTTAAACGAAAATCAAATCCTTTTTTGGAAAAAACTTTATTGGAATGGCTTGGGCGAGTTTTTCTATGTGAATGAAATTGAAACAAATATGCAGGATTTTATGCATATTAAATCAGCATCTGAAAAAGAACTTAAAGCCACCACTTTCCCATCGCAAGAGAAAGTAATTATTCCTATTGGCGGCGGAAAAGACTCGGCCGTAAGTTTAGAGATTTTAAAAGATTCTTCTCTTGAAATATATCCGTTTATTATTAATCCCCGCAAAGCAAGCTTAAATACAGTTAAACAGGCAGGAATCTCCGTAGAAAAGCTGCTCCTTGCTCAGCGCAATATTGATTCTAATTTAATCAAGCTAAACGAAGTAGGTTATTTAAATGGTCATACTCCTTTTTCAGCGATGCTTGCTTTTACTTCTCTATTGCAAGCTTATCTTACTGATACAAAGTATATTGCATTATCTAATGAATCTAGCGCAAATGAACCTTCTGTGGCTGACAGTCACGTAAATCATCAATATTCAAAAACATTTGAGTTTGAATCGGATTTCAGAGAATATTATAAAACATATATCAGTTCCAATATCGAATATTTCAGTTTTCTTCGTCCTATCTCTGAGCTGCAAATTGCTAATTTGTTTTCTAAATTTAAAAATCACCATTACAGTTTTCGTTCCTGCAATGTTGGTAGTAAAACAGATTCGTGGTGCTGTGATTGTCCGAAATGTTTGTTTACCTATATTATGTTAGCGCCATTCCTTCCGGAAAAAGAATTGAATAATATGTTGGGCGAAAATTTAATTATAAAACCATCATTGGTACATACATTAAAAGAACTACAAGGATTAACAGAGGTAAAACCTTTTGAATGTGTTGGTACAGTAGATGAAGTGAATCTTGCACTGTATCAGGCGATTGAAATTATGAAATATCCACCGGCTAGTACCGCCGTAATATATTCTGGTGGAAGTACCGCCGTAATATATTACGGCGCAACAGTATTCGCTAATGCCCTAAAGGACTGGAACGAAGAACATTTTTTACCTGATTTTTTGGAACTATTATTAAAACAAAAACTATCGGAATGCTAAATAAACTTTCTGAACTTATTCAAAATAAGCGTATTGTAATCTTGGGATTTGGAATGGAAGGCCAATCATCGTTTCGTTTTTTATCCAAGCATTTTCCAAAACAAAGATTCTTGATAGCTGATCAAAATCCTACAATTGATGAACATCCCCTGCTTCGTACGAGTAATATTGATGTCTCTCAAAAATCAAAGAAAAGAAAAATGCCACAAAAGCACCAAGACACCAAATTGCACAAAATACTTATTCTAGGAAATTTTCTGTTGGTGATGTTTGGTGCTTTGGAGCTTTGGTGGCAAAAAATAATCAATAAAAATGAGCTCAAGCTTGAAATAAGTTGCGGAAAAAAGTATTTGGATGCCATTTCTAAAAATGATTTTGTTATAAAATCGCCCGGCATAAAACTTCCTAAGGATTGCAAATTGGAATCGAATGATATATTTTCTCAAACAGATTTATTTATTCAGGCTTTCCAAAAACAAATTATCGGAATTACAGGAACAAAAGGAAAAAGTACAACTTCAACTTTGCTTTTAAAAATCTTGACAGATCAAAATAAAAAAGCAATCTTGATCGGAAATATCGGTAAACCTGCCTTTGACTATTGGGAGAAAATAGAAGATGAAACTTTTATTGTCTTTGAACTTTCTGCTCATCAATTAGAATATACCAGATTCAGCCCTTCATATTCGATTTTATTAAATCTATTTCCAGAACATTTAGACTATTTCAAGACTGAAGAAAATTATTTCAAAGCCAAACTGAATATTGCAAAATTTCAATCTGAGAATGACTGCTTTTTTTTAGGCGATTCTGCAAATGAAAAAATAATATTCCAAAACATTCGAAAAAAACCATATCAATCAGCTTATAGATTAAAGAACAACTGCCTTCAAAAAATAAATTCATCAAAAGAATTGCTTCATACTGATGAAATGCTTTATTTAAAAGGCTTGCATCAATTAAAAAATTGCATTCCTTTATTAGATTTGGCACAAAATTTAGAGCTCGATGAAGAAATGACTTTACAAAGCATAAAAACTTTCAAACCCCTTCCCCACCGAATTGAATTCATTGGCAATATAAAAAACATTAGTTTTTATAACGATTCAATTTCTACTATTCCCGAAGCAAGCATAGAAGCTTTAAAGGCATTATCAAAAGTTAATTATTTGATTTTAGGAGGATTAGATCGGATACTTAATTATCAAAAATTATACGATTTTTTACAAGAATATCCATTGGAAAAAGTATTTTTTATCGGCCCTGCAGGAAAAAGAATGGTTGATGAACTACCTTTCGAATCAAAATTTCAAAAGGTTTATATCGAGAAATTACTTTATTTTGAAGAGTATTTGGTTGATTTAATCAAACAAAACGAAGATGCTATTTGTTTATTATCGCCGGCAGCTGCAAGTTATGATGAATTTAAAGATTTTGAGGATAGAGGTGATTTCTTTCGAAGTCTTGTCGGAAAATTTATGTAATTTTAGCTTATTGTACGAATAATGCATTTAAAATTGTGCCGTAGGCACAAGACGTTTATAGAAAATAAATGATCTAATAAGACAGCGTGCCTTTAGGTACGCAACAACCATTGATATAGTTAACATTTTGTCCCTAAAGGGACATAAAAACTGTTTCTATATGTTTTCTATAAACATTTAATCCCTAACGGGATAAAAAATATTTAATAGGAGTTATGGATGTTTCGATGCTCAATATGTTTTAAATTATTAATAATGATTGGATTAAAATCAATAATCGAATAGAAAATAATTATAATGGATTTATAAATGTGCCAGCGGCACAAAATGTTTATAGAAAATCGATGACCGTATTGAGTTGTGTGCCTTTAGGTACAAAATATTTATTGATTTTAAAGTAGCATATCCTTAAAAAGGAAACATATTAAGAAAATATATATTTTATTAGCTATCTAAGTTCAATAAATTATTGACAATTTCAATGAGTTCAAAGTATTCAAAATAAATAAGATACAAAAATAGGAAAGGATTATTTCATTGAAAAAAAACGTTTATGTTCGTGCCGGAGGCACGGGATGTTTATAGAAAATTAATAATCGAATGGAACAGCGTGCCTTTAGGTACGCAATAATACAAATAAACACTGTATCTTTAGAATCAAAATTCGTTAACTTTCAATTAATTCCTTGAATATGGCAAATACATATACACAAATCTACATTCAAACAGTGTTTACCGTTCAAAATAAGATATCCTTGTTAAATAGTGAGTGGCGAGAAGAATTATTCAAGTATATAACAGGTATTGTCCAAAACAATGGACATAAGTTAATTGCAATAAACGGAGTTCCTGATCATATACATTTGTTTATAGGGATGAAGCCCAATCAATCCTTGTCCGATTTAATGCAAGATGTTAAAGGTGATTCATCCAAATTTATTAAAATAAAGGGATTTGTAAAAGGGCGATTTGAATGGCAGGCAGGTTTTGGCGCATTTTCGTATTCAATTTCACAAATTGATAATGTAGTCAAATACATCAATAATCAGGAAAATCATCATAAAACTATATCTTTCATCGAAGAATATATTGAATTCTTGGATAAATTTGAAGTTCCATATGACGAGCGATACATATTTAAAAAAGTTGAATATTAACCATTATAGTAGATTTTTTAGCATATTAAAAATATATTAACTTCAATAATTATTCGAATAACTATGGAAAACATCGCAATCTACTCAATAATATTTTTACTCTTAATCCTTATTTTCTTCGTAATAAAATACGGAAGCAAGCAAAAAAACGATTATGCTTTCGATGACTTTAAACGCAATATTAAAGATGATTTATCTGAAATGCGTAAAGAAACTCGTGAACTTAATATCGAGAACAGAAAAGAAATAAACGAACTTTTTAAAGGCCTGCAAGACAGTCTGTTAACTAGATTATTTGAATCAATTCAAATGCAAAAAACCGAGTTCGAACAATTTTCGAAATCGCTTTCATTTTTCACCGAAAAAATGCAGCAGCACTTTACTGCTTTTCGTGATGCACAAACCATTGATTCAAAAGAGAATAGAACTGAAGTTAATAAGAGCCTAAGCAGCTTTGAAGAAAAACTGACTAAATCTTTAAACGATTTCTCTGAGAAAATGCGCAGCAATTTCAACGATTTAAATCAACAATCAAAAGATAGTCAGAAAGAGTTGAAAGATACGGTTGAAAAGCAAATGACCGATATACGCCTGGACAATACTAAACAGCTGGACGAAATGCGCAGAACTGTTGACGAGAAGCTGCAAACAACACTCGAAAAACGCCTCGGCGAAAGCTTTAAACAAGTTAGCGACCGCTTAGAGCAAGTGCACAAAGGATTAGGCGAAATGCAAACTTTGGCTACAGGAGTGGGCGATTTAAAGAAAGTTTTAAGCAATGTTAAAACTCGCGGAATTATGGGCGAATATCAGCTCGGAAATATATTGGAACAACTTTTAACTCCTGATCAATATGCCAAAAATGTTGCAACAAAAAAAGGAAGTCAGGCAAATGTGGAATACGCCATTAAGTTGCCCGGAAAGTCTAGTGACCAAGTAGTTTGGTTGCCAGTTGATTCTAAATTTCCTTTAGAATCTTATAATTCTTTGATTGATGCCTGGGAATTGGGCGACAAAAACTTGATAGAATCAGCACAAAAATCACTCTTAAAAACTATTGAAAGTTTCGCTAAAGATATTAGTTCCAAATATTTAGACCCTCCTAATACAACTGATTTTGCGATTATGTTTTTACCTGTAGAAGGTCTTTATGCGGAAGTCTTACGTCATCCCGGAATTTTTGAACTTTTACAAAGAACTTATCATATAACAGTTACCGGCCCCACTACTCTCTCTGCACTTTTGAGCAGTTTGCAAATGGGCTTCCGCACTTTAGCGGTTCAAAAACGCAGCAGCGAAGTATGGAAAGTTTTAGAAGAAGTAAAAACGGAATTCGGGAAATTCTCTTCCACTTTGGAAAAAGCTCATCGCCAAATTCACACAGCAGCAGGCACTTTAGATACTTTGGCAAATACACGTGCAAGAGCAATGGAACGTAAACTTAAAAATGTTGACAGTATTGAGAGTATAGATGATGCAAGTCCTTCATTATTGCCTGATAATTTTGATGAAACTCCTAATAATTTACCTTTTGAGGAATAATGAAATTACTAAATTGAACTTGACGAAATACCTGTATTGAGCGAAGCCGAAATAAGGTTTTAAATCTTCTATTCACCGACTTCTCCACTAAGTCAACAGTATTTTTTTGAAATTCAACATCGCAATAGATAAATTGCATAAGATTTTCACCTAATCAAAGCCCAGTCAGACCATGGAATTAAATACCTTACTAAGTTTGGGCAGGGCTTAGTGTTGAAATTCCGAAAGTATGCTTATTGACTTCAGAACTCTACGAGGGTTCAAAACCCTCGTAGAGTTCTACATTGCTGATTAGTTATATAGTAGGCAAGAACTTGAATATAAGGTCTTTAAATTTATAATTTAAGTAGATTTTGTGTGCATTTTTGATATATTAAAACCTTATCTTTTCCATTTTATTTAACATTAGTAGCAAAAACACCCCATAACAACTAACCTTATTTCAACTTGCTCAATACTAGAATCTCGACTTCGCTATATTTAATTTCTAACCTTTAAAGTCAAATCTCAAGAAAGAGAAAATACACAATCAAGATGCATCAGCACATCTCTGAAGGAGTCCTTTGGACAAAGTAAGATTCTTCCTAAAAATTTAAAATACAAAATAGCTACGCTTAAGAATTAACTGTATTTTTGTACTATAAATAAGTCTTTCATCTAAAATATTTTGTACTTTGCGTGCCCATTATTAAATCGCAGTATTAATTTTTCTTGACCAACCGCTAATTATGAGTATGAACACTGATACGTCTTCCTTTGAACTAATCTTTGAATATTCCCCTATTCCATTATGGGAAATGGATTTAACTGAATTATTCGAGTATTTTGAATCTCTTGAAAAAGACGGAATAAAGGATTTAGACAGTTATCTAGATACAAAATATCGAGAATACATTAAATGCGCTTCATTTTTTAAAATAAATTTAATTAATCGTGCAGTCTTAACTTTATTCGAAGTTGATAATAATCAAGAATTTATAGAAAATATTAATTACTTTTTCACAGAAAATACAAGTAAAGTTTTTAGAAAAAAACTCATTAAATTATACAAAGGAGAAAATACATTTAGCGTTGACACTGAAATACTTAGCAAGAAAGGAAAACTAAAATATATTCGGCTCAAGATAAATATTCATAAAACAGATCGAAAATTCATTGCCATACTTTCGACCGAAGATATCAGTGAGCTAAAATTACAGGAAAAACAATTTGAGTTGGCTATTTCATCCAGCCCCGATATGATAACAATTAACCGAGCTGACAATGGCACATTCTCTTATGTAAATGAAACTTTCATAAAAAAAAGCGGATATACAAAAGATGAAGTAGCAAATAAATCGGTTTTTGAACTTGGAATGTGGGTTAATGAAAAAGATCGAGATATATATTTTGCTAAACTCAAAAAGGATGGATTTGTTCAAGATATGCCAACTTCACTTAGGAATAAAAATGGTAATATTTTCGAAGTTCTACTTTCATCTAAACCAATTATTTACAATGAAGAACCTCATTTAATTGCAACAACGAAAGATGTAACTAAACTAAACCGGTTAGCTCAAGCATTAAAAGAGAGCGAAGAACAATTCCGCAAAGCTTTTATGAATATTCCCGATGCAGTTCATATCAATCGTATTTCGGATGCAGTCTTTGTCGATTTCAACGATTATTTCCTTAGATATATAGGTTATTCTCGTGAAGATTTATTAGGGAAAACACCTGATGAATTGAATATATGGGTAAATAATGAAAACAGTAAAACTTTTTATAATCGAATAAAAGCAGAAGGTTTTATAAACGACTTTGAAATAAGTTTCCGAAAGAAAGATGGAAGCTTAATTAATTCACTTATTTCATCTAATATTATCGAATTTAACGGAGAACCTCATCTCATTAATGTTACAAGAGATATTTCCAAATTTAAAACTGCCCAAGCGGAATTGCAACGCAGTAGTGAGCAATTTCGATTGGCATTTAATACAAACCCCGATCCTGTTCATATACTTGATTTAGAAAGCGAAACTTTTGTTGATGTTAATGACAGTTTTTTGGAATATACAGGATATTCAAAAGAAGAATTAATAGGAAAAAAACCTGATGATTTAAATTTTTGGTCAAGTCCGGTTAGTAAATTAAAAGCACTTCATTTAACTCAAAAACTAGGGAAAATAGATAATTTCCAAGTAAAATTTCGCATGAAAGGTGGCAAAATTATAGTTGGTTTAGTGTCGTCAAGGGCAATAATTCTCGATGGTAAAAAACAATTTCTAAGCGTGATTAAAGATATCACTCAAATAAATCAGGCACAAGAAGACTTAGCATCGAGTGAAGAAAAATTCCAGAACATTTTTAGCAAAAGTCCTGATGCTTTAGCTATTATGGAGATGGAAAATTTGACTTATATTGATGTAAATGAAATGTTTACTCAGATGAGCGGTTTATCTTACAATGAGATTATCGGCAAAACAACTACCCAATTAAACTTTTGGTCAAATAATCCCGACAGGGATTATTACGCAACTAAACTACAAAACAAAGAAGAAATCGTTAACCAAGAAAGCTTGTTTAATCTTAAAGATGGTACTCAAGTCCACGTGCTTATTTCTTCAAAACTAATTAAAATTAGCGGAAAAGAGCATTATATGCTAATCGCTAAAAATATTGAAGATTTTGTTAAACTTCAGAAATCCTTATTCGAAAAGGATAACAGTTACAAAATTATTGTATCTAACTCATACGAAGGAATTGCCATCATCAACCATAAATTCCATTTTGATTATACCAATAAACAATTTGAATTAATAACCGGATATACAAGCGACGAACTATTTGGCCTTGATTTTCGCGAAATACTTACAGAAGAAAGTGCTGTTATTGTTGGTGAACGATATGTTGCTCGTCAAGCTGGAGAAGATGTCCCCCAGAATTATACTTTTGATATTATTCGAAAAAGCGGAGAAATAAGAAAAGCAGAAATTCATTCGTCCGTAATAAAAACTGCAGAAGGAAAACCACAGACTATAGCTCAGTTATTGGATGTAACCGACCGTGAAAATTCTGCAAGAATTATCGAAAAAGAGAATAAAAGAGCAAAACAATATTTTGAAGTCGCCGGAATGATGATGATTGCTCTCGACACAAAGGGTAACATTACTGCTATTAATAAAAAAGGATGTGAGATTCTCGAAGAGTCAGAAGAGAATATTGTAGGGAAAAATTGGTTCACTAATTTCAGACCCAATATGAATAATCAGCATTACGATAGATTTGTTAAATCTATGGCAGATGCGAAGTTCCATGATGATTATTTTGAGAATACTATAAAAACATCTTCGGGAAAGGAAATAAATATTGCTTGGCGGAACAGCTTATTAAAAGATGAAAACAATAATATTATTGGCACTATTAGCTCCGGTGAAGATATATCAGCTAAAGAAGAAGTCAGTCGAATTTTACATATGAGTGGTTTAGTAGCTGTTTTGTGGAAGAATGAAAAAGATAGCCCAATCGAGTTTATTTCAGAAAATTCAGAGATCTTATTTGGTTACCAACCTCAGGAAATATATTTAAAGAAAGTAAATTATCATCAACTTATATATCCCGATGACGTTGAAAGATTAAGGAAAGAAACAAGCGAGTTTGACACAAAAAAAAGAAGTCATATTACGCATCAACCCTATCGAATTATTACTAAAACTGGAGAAACAAAGTGGATAAATGATCGTACCACGGCACAATACGATTCTGATGGTAATATTTCATATTACTATGGTGTATTGTCAGATATTACTGAAGATGTTTTAAAAGGTGAAAAACTTCGACAATCAAGTGAGATACTTTCTCAAATGAATGATGGAGTTATCATCACTGACTTCACAGGCATGATAAGCGATTGGTCTGGTGGAGCAGAAAAAATATTTGGATATGATAATGAAGAGATGCTTGGAGAAAATATTCAATTTATTTGGAATGCGGAAATTGAAGCAAAACAACAATTAGCAAATATTTTAAGCGACATTAATATCTATGGATTTTATCAAAAAGAAGTTCCTTGTATAGGAAAACACAACAGTAAAATTCCAACTGAGCTTAGTGCCAAAATACTTTACGATTCATCTGATATGCCTCTTTCCCTTATATTGGTAATTCGTGATATCACCAACCGTAAAATAGCACAGAAAGCTCTTGAAGACAGCGAAAACAGTTATCGTCATATTTTTGAATCTATTTTAGATGGAGTTATTATTTATAATATGAACAAAGAAATTGTTCAGGTAAATAAAATGACTACTCAAATGTATGGATTTACTTATGATGAATTTATTCAAAATTCAACTTCTCGTTTTATTCATCCTGTTCAGAACCATGATTTTGATGATGTTTTGAAACATCTCGACAATAACTACACAAAAATGTTTGAAGGTGAATCTATTGATATTACAAAATCGGGAGATAAATTCTTTGTTAATGCTAAGGGGCGCCTAATATTTTATAATAATGAACCTCACCTACTTATCATTGTTCGAGATATTACAAGTTTAAAACAGGCAGAACATGATCTTTTTAGAGCTAAAGAAAAAGCAATTGAAAGTGAGCAATTAAAATCTGCATTTCTGGCAAATATGAGTCATGAGATTCGTACTCCTATGAACTCAATCATAGGCTTTTCAGATTTGATGGATGATGAAGACGTATCAGCTGATGAGAAAAAACATTTCCTTCGTATCATAAAACAAAATGGGAATCAATTATTGAGTCTTATTAACGATATAATAGATATATCTAAAATAGAAGCCGGTCATGTTCAATTGAATTATGAATATATTAATCTGTACGAAACTCTGCAGGATATATACAATATGTTTGAGATTGCAATTAAAGATAAAGGTTTGACAATGATTCAGAAAAGACCTACGCCTGATGATGAGTTCTTTGTTAAAACTGATGACCTACGATTAAAGCAAATTTTTATTAATTTGATAAGTAATGCAATGAAATTTACCAGCAAGGGATCTATTGAGATTGGCTGTAATGTTATTGATAACGAAAAAACCATACATTTTTATGTTAAAGATACTGGTATTGGTATTTCAAAGGATAAACAGGAAGAAATTTTCTATCGTTTTATACAGGCCGACCAAACAACATCTAAACTATATGGTGGAACAGGACTTGGCTTAGCTATTTCACAAGGATTAGTTAGTACATTTAAAGGAAAATTATGGTTAGAATCGGAAGAAGGACAAGGCTCAACATTTAATTTTACTATCCCGTTAATTCTAGAATAATCATCTTTTTATTGGTTAAAATATTTTCAAAAAAATAAATTTAAAAAAGCGAAATTATATTTGGAGATAATCAAAAATAATGTATTTTTGCAACGCTTTCTAGGGAGCAAGTTCATATAAAAAATGGTCCGGTAGTTCAGTTGGTTAGAATGCCGCCCTGTCACGGCGGAGGTCGCGGGTTCGAGTCCCGTCCGGACCGCTAATTAAAAATAAATGCTCTGTAAATCAATGATTTATGGGGCTTTTTTCATTTATGGGCTGAATGACGGGACGAATAAAAGCCATAGAATTGATTTATACCAATACCCTTTTTCAACACAAAAACAAGCCACACAACCCATCAGTCGTTGACAGAGAGCTATGCAAAACACAAAAGCTTCTTAGTTGGGTATTTGGCAGCCTTTTGGATTACTATATTGCAGCCGTGTTATTGAATCCCATCAAGAATAAGCACACAATCGGATTTTATATGCATTTGGCGAGTGAACACTTTTAATAGGAACAAATCTTCTCTATGCTAAACCGAGTCTTGTTCAAATATCTTAATAATCTTCTCGAGCGTTTCTGTTAACTTTAAGCTGGATATTGTTGTTATTCTCTTTAAAATAAGGTTTTTATCTATAACCGCTACTTTTTTGCAGCTTATATACATTTCACTATATGGCGGTTCAAAGGGTTTTGTTACGTCATTATTAGTAATCTTACAAGCTAAATCTAAATTAATTTGAGTAGTGGTTATTTGAGCAAGAACAAGGTCTTCACTTCCATTAACCAATTTGTTAGACACAACAATTGCTGGTCTTCTTTTACTTCCAGTTAAATTTGTGAACGGGAAAGGAACGAGTAATATATCTCCTTGTCGATAATACAAAATTATGATTTTAATAAGAATCCCAATACTCATCATCTTCATTCTCCCACAATTCGGAAAACGAAGATTCAGATAAAGCTAAACTTAATTTGGTTAAATCGTTATTAGAAAAATCTGCTTCAAAATTTTCTGATGAATAGACAACAAATACATCATGAATTTTTGTCATATTTTCTGTCAAGAATAAAATATTCGATGTAAAAATATCCTTCTCTGTTCCAAAATCAGTGACATTGCATTTAAAATCCGTATCCGAATCAAAAGTATTTGCTTCAATAATCATTTATTTGTTTTCTTTAAATTTACTTAATATATCTTCAGATATACCATTTCCCACTTGTATAAATCTTAAAAAATGGGGCATTGTCATAATTATATTGTGGGAAATTATTGCCGTTTTATTGTCTTTATTCCTTAAGGCCAATTCTAAACTCACGGTTTCATTTGTGATACTTATCTTCACGATATCTGTAAATACATTTACAGTATCTTTGTTGATAAATTCAATTTCTGGCTGCTTCTCTATTATGGATTTTGGTTTCATTGCAGTTTGATCAATGGTGTTGGTAGAGCTATCAATTTATAATAGACACTCCAAACATACAAATTATTTATTATAACTATACTCTAAATTTACAAAATTGTTCCACTTAATTGCAATTTTAACTCATTAATGTGAATTACCTTGCTTGTTTCAGCGGCTTTAGCAATTATATATTCCACATAAGCCACTATGGAGGATCATTTATGCCTATGCTTAGATCCAACTTGCAAATATATGTATAAATTTCTATGGCCTTTTGATTGTTATAGCGGCCTCGTGACTTGCAACAAATGTAAGCTATTTGGAAGGTTTAAAAACACGTTTTGAAGTTATCCTATTATGCCCTTATTCTTATCATCTAATCTCTTATAAAGCGGCAAAGTATGGTGGTTGAGTTCAATCATTTTAACATCTAAAGATTTATTATTGCTATGGTCTCTAACTTTATATTATCCATCAATATATTTACACAATCTAGTAAGCATAAGCTATTATCATTATTTTAGAGCTATTTTTCTAACACAATACACTTTTTTGGAGATAAATACTTAGAACTATTGCACTTTATTGGAGATAAATTTATACATTTGTTACACTTTTTTGGAGATAAATTATGAAATTCGCCAATATTTGAATTTTTTTCTAGAGCAGGATGCACTCAAAGGTGTATTCCACATGACCATAACTTAATATTATAATTATATGAAAAGAGCCTTATATGACCAGTTGATAAGCTGGAAAAATAACTACAACCGTAAGCCTTTGTTATTACAAGGAGCACGCCAAGTAGGTAAAACATACTTAGTAAATGCGTTTGGAAGAAATGAATACAATAATTATATCTATCTTAATTTTGAGCAAGATTCAAACTTGCATAATTTGTTTGATGGTAATTTAGAACCTCATATTATTATAAGCAACTTGAGTTTATACTTGGGAAAAAAAATAGAAAGCGAAGACACTTTACTGTTTTTCGACGAAATCCAAACCCTTCCTTCAGCATTGACAAGCCTGAAATATTTTTATGAAAAATGGCCTGAATTGCATATCATCGCAGCAGGTTCTTTGCTGGGAATAAGTGTAGGAAAAGATAGCAGTTTCCCTGTGGGTAAAGTAAATTTCATGACTCTATACCCCTTGCAATTTACCGAATATCTTATAGCTTTTGGCGAGGAATTGATTGCAGAAAAACTATTGGAAGCAAAATCGATTGACTTGTTCCCTGAAATTATTCATTACAAATTACTTAGCCATTTAAAAAACTATCTTTATTTGGGTGGAATGCCAGAGGTTTTGCAATCCTATCTGACGGAAAAAGATATTACCAAGGCTAGGACAATACAAAATGAGATACTTAAAGCATATCAGCGTGATTTTTCAAAATACACGGAGAAAACTCAAGCAATACGCACTTCTGAACTTTGGAATTCCGTGCCAAACCAATTAGCCAAAGAGAACAAAAAGTTCAAATATAGCGATATACGTAAAAATGCTCGTTCAAAAATGTATGAACAAACAATCGAATGGCTAAAAAATGCGGGATTAATTCATTTAGCCTATAATATTCAGTCGCCTAAAATTCCTTTAACTAGTTATGCTGATTATACTAAATTCAAAATATTTTTATTAGATACTGGGTTGCTTGGAGCTATGCTCAACCTAACCCCAGACATTATAATTAAGCCAAATGAACTTTTTAAAGAATATAATGGTGCATTTATCGAAAACTTTGTGGCTTCGGAACTATTGCTCTCTGAAAATAATGAATTGTATTATTGGACATCCAAGAGTGACGCAGAAGTGGACTTTATTTTACAAGTAAAAAATGGAGTTTATCCGCTAGAAGTAAAAAGTGGAACAAGCCGCAATCTAAAAAGCATTAGAAGCTATGCAGATAAGTATAAACCTAAATATATATTCAGAACTTCCCCAAGAAATTTTAATCAAAACAATGAATTTATAAACTTACCACTTTATGCAGTATTCTTATTTAGGAAGTTTATTCAAACAAAAATGCAATGAAACTAAATTTTAAATTGAGTACTTTCACTCTGTAAATAGAAACTCAATTATGAATAGCTAGTTTTGCATAATAAATTGATAAATATCAGTCTAAAAGCTAAATGAACTATATCGGATCTAAAAATAAGCTATCTCAATTTATAAAAACAACAGTTTATAATGTTGTGGGTCAAGATCTATCAGAAAAAGTATTCTGTGATATTTTTGCTGGAACTGGAATTGTTGGACGAAATTTTAAGCAAGAAGTTAAAAAAGTAATTAGCAACGACTTTGAATATTACAGTTATATCCTGAATAGAAATTATATTGGTAATTACTTACCTATAGATAATAAAGATCAAATCATAACTGATTTAAATAAACTCAAACTAAAAGGTTTTATTTATACCAATTATTGTAAAGGACAGCATGGCGAAAGACAATATTTTTCCGATGAAAATGGAAAGAAGATTGATGCTATAAGAATTCAAATTGAAACTTGGAAGAACAATAATGAAATAGATTTTGACACCTACTATTTCCTTTTGGCAAGTTTATTGGAAAGCGCAGATAAAATAGCAAATACAGCATCTGTATATGGGGCTTTTTTAAAACATTTGAAAAAATCCGCTCAAAAAAGTCTTATTTTAACTCCTGCAGACTTTGAAGTGAATGGAAATAAGCATGAAGTTTTTAATACGGATAGTAATCAGCTAATTAAGCAAATTGAAGGCGATATTCTATATCTCGACCCTCCATATAATGCCAGGCAATATGGTGCAAACTACCATTTATTAAATACTATTGCTAAATACGATGTATTTACTCCTAAAGGGAAAACAGGTCAAAGAAACTATAATAGATCAAAATATTGCAGTACTAATTTTGTAAAAAGTGAATTTGAAGAATTAATTAAGAATGCAAATTTCAAGTACATTTTCTTAAGCTATAATAATGAAGGACTAATGCCAATTGATCATATTAGAAAGGCAATGAGTAAATATGGCAAATATAACTTAGCATCCACAAATTACCAAAGATTTAAAGCTGACAAAGACGAAAATAGAAACCATGCTGCTAATAAAACGGAAGAATATCTGCATATTTTGGAGAAGAAATTTTAGCTAATCACTGCAAATTCAAACAATTTCGTGTAGGTTTAAGTCTAATTCATTAAATGTAGCACTATTAGAGATGGGATATTCAAGAAAAAAGGATGCTGTCTAAAAAGGCTTGATATATCTTATTATTTGCTTTGTGAGCCTTTGTGTGAACTTTGTGATCCTTTGTGGTTCAGCTATTTATCTTATAACACTCCAGAAGGGATGCCTTTGGCAAAAGCCGCACTAAGAAGACTCGAAGGTACACAAAGAACTCTTTAGTCAGCTTCAAATACTTTTCAGTACATCTAATAATGAATTACCTAATTTAAACTCAGGGGAGTATTGGAAATTATTAAACATTGTGCGAGTAAACCATTTTTTCATACATTTACCGCGAGAAACCAAATAATTAATCAAACCCTAAAACCTAAACAAATGAAATCAAAATCATTTCTCATTGGATTATTTTTATCCACACTATTCCCTTTATTTTCAATTGCTCAGAACGAATCACTCGATTTGGAAATGATTTATAAAATCAAGCAGGAAGGAAAAACCAACTCTCAAATAGAAGAATTGTCCTTTTGGATGACCGATTTTCTTGGACCAAGACTAACAGCTTCTGAAGGAAAAATTAGAGCTACACAATGGGTTGCTGACAAATTCAAAGAAATGGGTTTTGCTAATGTTGTAATAGATTCTGTTCGTCCGTTTGAACGTGGTGGGTGGGACAATGAAAAAACCTACGCTGCATTAACTGCTCCATATTACGCAAATTTTTCGGCTTTGCCTAAAGCTTGGACAGGAAGCACCAATGGCTTAATTAAAAGTGAAGTTGTTTTAGTTAATATTCAAAGTGTTGATGATTTTGCAAAATACCAAGGAAAATTAAAAGACAAAATAGTAATTCTGCTTTCAGATGCGACTTATGAACCCAATTTTGAAGCTTATGCTGTTCGTTATAGCGAAGAAGATCTTTTAGAATTAACACAGGAAAGTACAGATATTCGTCGTCGTAGAAACTTCGACAGAGCAGCATATATGAAAATGCGCGAGATGCGTAAGAATATAATGGAATTCTTACTTGAAGAGGGTGTGGGTGTTATACTAAACAATGCTGGGGAGTTTAATGTACCTCGTGCCAATGGCGTAAATTATAGCATTGGTAATGAGTTTCCATCTCCAGAACTAAACCTTCCTATAGAAGCTCACGGCAGAATCTTGCGCCTACTATCGCACAAAGTTCCAGTTGAAATGGAAGTGGAAATCGAAAATGAATTCATAGCCAATAATAAGGTTGTAAACGTGATGGGTGAAATTCCTGGTACCGATAAAAAATTAAAAGATCAAATAGTTCTTGTTGGAGGCCATTTAGATTCCTGGCATGGTGGCACAGGAGCTGCAGATAACGCTTCGGGTGGAATTGTAATGATGGAAGCACTTCGTATATTAAAAAGGCTTGGTGTTCAACCTAAAAGGACTATCCGAATTGCACTTTGGGGTGGCGAAGAACAAGGATTACATGGCTCAAGAGGTTATGTAGAGAAATATCTTCGAGATAAAGAAACAATGAACTTAAAATCAGGATTTGACCAGTTTGCAGTATATTTTAATATGGATAACGGCACAGGAAAATTCAGAGGAATCCATTTACAAGGCAACGAAATGATTCGTCCAGTTTTTGAGCAATGGATGTTACCTTTCGCAGACATGGGGTGCTCTACTATAAATATTGGTAGAACTGGTGGCACAGATCACCTTTCTTTCGATGCTTTAGGTTTACCCGCTTTTCAATTTATTCAAGACAAAATAGAATACCGTCGTGGTTATCATACTAATATGGATACCTATGAGCGATTATTGATGAGCGATTTAAAACATAATGCGATTATTGTAGCAGCGTTTATTTATCACGCAGCTATGCGCGATGAACAATTACCACGCAAACCTTATATTGCTCCAAAAAATTAAGATTTACAGATTTTAAGAAAAGGGATGGCTCGCATTTGAACCATCCCTTTTTTTGTGATTTAAACCAAATTTAATCTTTATATAAAACAGGTTTCCCAAAACCAATTTTCTCTAAAGCTTTCATTTGAGTAGCCGCATCACCTGCAACTACATATACCATTTTACCTGGATCAATGTACTTTTCAGCTAAAGCTCTATGCTCTTCCAAAGTCATATTCCTGACAATGTCTTCTTCTTGCTTAATATAATCGAATGGCAAGTCGTAAGTGCTAATATCGCTCAGAACGCCAATCAAAGCTCTCAAAGTTTCGAATTCACGAGCATTGGACTTAATTAGGGCATTCTTGGTAAAAGTTAAGTCATCAATACTAATTCCTTCGCGGTATCCCTGCAATAAGTCTTTGAAAATCTCAACCGATTCTTGAGTAGCAGTTGAGCGAACGCTTGACGATGCCATAAATGGTCCTACAATATTACTTCCATAAAAACCACTACGGGCACCATATGTAAATCCTTTTTCTTCGCGTAAAACTAAATTTACGATTCCGCTAAAAGACCCACCTAATTTGTAATTCATTACATAAGCAGGAAAATAATCAGCATCAGTGCGACTTAAAGATAAATTCCCGATATTAATTACAGATTGCTTTGCACCTGGGACGTCAACAAAGTAAATCTTGGATTCATTAATTGGCTCAGGTAAAGTATATTCAGGAAATACAACATCTTTAGCTTCCCATTTTTGATTTAATTCTTGCAAAGCCAAAACAACTTGATTTTGAGTGATATCGCCTGCCACAAGGAAACTACTAACTGAAGGAGAGAAATTATCAGCATAAAATGCTTTCAAATCGTCAATTGTAATTGTCTCAACACTTTCAGCAGTACCACTTCTATCAGTGGAATAAATATGATTTTCACCGTATGTGAGTTTGTTAAATGCAGAGCGAGCAAGTGAACCAGGATTAGCTTTTTGTCGAAGCAATTGATTAAGAACGGCTTTTTTTGCTAATGCAAATTCTTCTTCATCCCAACGCGGTTCCAATAAAATTTCCTCTACCAAATCAAGTGTAGCGTTAAAATTACGTGCCAAAGTATTAACACTAAGTGAAATAGAACTATTAGACGCTCTCATCCTAATATTTGCACCTAAACTTTCTATCGCTTCTTCTAATTCTTGAGGCGTTTTATTTTTTGTTCCTTCCATCATTAAAGTAGCAACCAGATTTGCTACACCGGCCTTATCCATTGCATCTAAATAATGGCCTCCTTTAATAACCACATTAAATTGAATTAGAGGCAGTTCTCTTTGTTCTATGCCTAATACTTTCATTCCATTAGCCATTTCATCACTCCAAATTTCAGGAAGATTCAATAAAGGATCTTCACCATCAGGAGGTTGAACGGAGCGATCAAAGATTGTTTCGGTCATTACAATCTCTTCTTCACCTTCTGCAATGTCAACTTCTGTTGCATTTAATATATTCTCTTCAACAACATTGGCCATTATTGATCCTTCAGCAGCCATATCTACTTGTCCTTTAGGAACGAAGCTAGTAGCTAGATAATTCTTGCCTTTAATGTATTTATCATAAACACGAAGAATATCTGCTTTAGTTACGGCTTTAGTTTTAGCAATATCTGTTTTATAATAATCGGGAGCTCCACCATATTCATTATAATAGGCTAATTGAAATGCCTTTCCTAAAATACTACTAATTCCATTATAAAAACTAGTTTCTAAACCTGCTTTTATTCGCTCAACATCTTCTACAGTAAAGCTTTCAGTTTCAAATAATTCAAATGCTTCAAAAACAGCATCCTCAACATCCTTCAGGCTTTTATCTCCATTGGCAGTCACAACAACATTAAATGCGCCGGCAATTTCTTGACTTCCATTATAGGCGTAATAACTTGATGACAAACCCTTTTCTTTTTCTAAAACTTTATAAATAGGAGCTTTTTTACCTTGACTCAATATTGCACCTAAATAATCAAGAGCATAAGAATCGTCCGTAAATTGTTCAACAGTTGGCCAAATCATTCGAAGTTGACCGGCACGAGCAAAATTATCTTCGTGATATACTTTCTTGACCGAAGCAAGTTCAACAGGTTGAGGCTTAGAATCTTCAACACTTTCTCCGGCAGGTATCTCACCAAAATATTTCTCTACCATTGCTTTCGCCAAATTCACATCAAAATCACCTGCTAAAACGATAGTAGCATTATTAGGATTGTAAAAACGCTTATGAAAAGCCTTAACATCATCAACAGTAGCATTTAAAAGATCTTCCATTTCACCAATAACTGTCCAATTATAAGGATGACCTTCTGGGTACAGATTTTTTGCAGTTACCCAACCAGTGTGGCCATATGGTCTGTTATCAACCATTTGACGCTTTTCATTTTGAACAACATTTTGCTGAATATTGAAAGCTTTTTTAGTAACAGTGTTGATCATATAGCCCATACGATCGGACTCCATCCAAAGAACCATTTCCAATGCATTTTTTGGAACAATTTCAAAATAAGTGGTGGCATCGTTACCTGTACCACCATTAAGTGTTCCACCAGCATTTTGAATCAAACTAAAAAATTGATCTTCACCAACATTTTCAGAGCGTTGAAACATCATATGCTCAAATAAATGAGCAAAACCTGTATGGCCTAATTCTTCTCGATTAGAGCCAACATGATACTGAACGGCAAATGCTACAATAGGGTCAGAACGGTCGATATGCAATATCACTTCCAAACCGTTTTCAAGAGTGTATTTTTCAAAATCGATATTTAATTCTTCTTTTGGCTGGCTGCAGCCTGAAAAAAGAAATACCGATAAACTAAAAACTAAAAAAAGAAACTTTTTCATAGACAAGGGATTATATGATTTATAAATTAAATGTTTGCCCAAAAATAAGAAATAAAGTATAAAACAAGTCAAAAATTTAAATTATTAAAGACTTAACCTTCGGATATTTATATAAACTCAATCATTTTGGGATTATCAAAATTTTCAATCAATAATTTTCTGACTCTTTCTTGCCACATAGTTTTGAATTGCTCTGCCTCATCCTCTGATGCAGTATTTCCAATAAGTTTCTGCATTAATTGTTGCTGTTGTGGGTCGGTCGGAACAACTGGACTATAATTTAACTCAACAGTTTTTCCATTATTAAGGCGAGTAAAACGAACCAAACCTTCCATATCAACATCAAATTCTAATAATGAATGACGAATAAATTTTCCAGCAATTCCTTTAAAACCACTCTCTTTGGTAGCTCCTGTTATTTGTGTAATTACATTTGCAATAACACCCGTAACTCCTTCATTGATAGACTCTTTTAGTTCAATTTTAATTCCACCTCTCAAGGGTAAGGAATCGGGATACAAGCTTTTTAGAGCATGAAAAGTTAATAAATAAGCTCCTGCGATAGTGGGGCAGCTATGTCCGGCTGATTTAACAATATCAATATACGAAAATTCGACAATTCCATTTTCAACAGCGCCTAAAAAATCGGCTAAGGGATCATATACTTTAATTACAGGAATATGATTAAAAAAAACGGGATAATTCATAGAAAAAAGTATTAAGATTATACATTCAAAGGAACTAAAAATATACATATTCTTAACGAAGATAAAAATTAAAATATTGTTAGCTTTGTTTGAAATAAATAATCCCAAATATTATGACAGTCATGTTAAAAACAAAACCATTAATTATTGCATTAATTGCAATTAGTTTTGCATTTAGTGCTTGCAACAATTTAGAAAATATGAAACTTAAACCACCTGTAGCGGAGGTTATTCCACATGAAATGACAATTCATGAGCATACTCGCGTTGATAATTACTATTGGCTCAATCAAAGAGAAGATTCTGCAGTGATTCAATATTTAACTGATGAAAACAAGTATACCGATGCTATTTTAAATCATACTGATGAGTTTCAAACTAAGCTATATGATGAAATTTTAGGCCGTATTAAACAAGACGATAATTCAGTTCCTTATTTCAAGAACAAATATTGGTATTATACTCGCTATGAAGAAGGACAAGAATATCCAATTTATTGCAGGAAGTTCCATTCATTAGATGCAGATGAGCAAATTATGTTGAATGTAAATACTTTAGCTGAAAAATATGCTTACTATGCAGCTTCAGGTTTAAGTGTGAGTGACGACAATAAAATTCTTTCATTTGGAGAAGATACAGTAAGTCGCAGAAAATATACAATCCGTTTTTTAAATCTTGAAACTGGTGAATTTTTAGCTGATCAAATAGGAAATACTACTGGACGTGCAGTTTGGGCAGCAGATAATAAAACAGTCTTTTTCTCTACTAAAGACGAGTCTTTACGCTCTGCTAAAATTATCAAATACCGTTTAGGAGATGAGAATAAAACCTCTGAGATATTTCATGAAGAAGACCCTACCTTTAACACTTATATTTATCGTACAAAAACAGATAAATTTTTGGTTATCGGATCAAGTTCAACAGTTTCTAATGAATATCGCATACTTGAAGCAAATAAACCTGATAGTGAATTCCGTTTGTTTCAAAAACGTGAACGCGATTTGGAATTCAATATTAGCCACTTCAATAATAAATTTTATGTGTTAACTAATATGGATGCTAAGAACTTCCGTTTGATGGAAACTTCTGAAAGCAAAACTTCAAAAGAGAATTGGAAAGAAGTTATTGCACACCGTGATGATGTGATGTTATTAGGTATCGAACTCTTCAATAATTTTATGGCAGTTGAAGAAAAAGAAAACGGCTTAACCAATATTCGTATTATCGATAATAATACAAAAGAAGAACATTATCTGGATTTTGGAGAAGAAACGTATACAGCTGGAATTAGTTATAATCCTGATTTTGCAACAAATGATTTACGCTACAGTTATTCGTCGCTTACAACGCCTTCTTCCACAATCGATTATAATATGAAAACCAAGGTAAAAGATGTTAAAAAACAACAAGAAGTTTTAGGCGATTTCTCCTCGGAAAATTACGAAGCAAAGCGAATTTGGGCCACGGCTAAAGATGGTACAAAAGTGCCTGTTTCTCTAGTTTATAAAAAAGACATCGACCCTGCTGCCAATAATCCATTGTTATTGTATGCTTATGGATCTTATGGCTATTCTATGGATCCTTATTTTAGTTCAGCACGTTTAAGTTTGCTCGATCGCGGATTTGTTTATGCTATTGCACATATTAGAGGTGGCCAGGAAATGGGTCGCTATTGGTACGAAGAAGGTAAAATGCTGAATAAGATGAATACGTTTACCGACTTCAATGCTTGTGCTGAATATTTAATTGCTGAGAATTATACTTCATCTGAACATTTATTTGCAATGGGCGGAAGTGCCGGCGGATTATTGATGGGTGCTATTATCAATCTTCAGCCTGAACTTTATAAAGGTGTAATTGCTGCAGTGCCTTTTGTTGATGTGGTAACAACAATGCTTGATGAAAGCATTCCATTAACTACAGGCGAATTTGACGAATGGGGAAATCCAAAAGTAAAAGAATATTACGATTATATGCTAAGTTACTCTCCATACGATCAAGTGGAAGCGAAAAATTACCCTAACTTATTAGTTACCACAGGCTTGCACGATTCCCAAGTTCAATATTGGGAACCTGCAAAATGGGTGGCAAAATTAAGAGCTATGAAAACCGATGACAATATTTTACTCTTAAAAACCAATATGGCTTTTGGTCACGGTGGAGCTTCAGGGCGTTTTGAGCGTTTAAAAGAAGTGGCTTTAGAATATGCCTTTATTTTTGACTTGGTTGGGATTACTGAATAAACGTGGTATTAAAGAATTATGAAGTTTTAAACCTGTCAGGTTTTAAAAACCTGACAGGTTTTTTTTAAAGGATGGAATTGAATCTAAAGGATTACTCCCCAAAAAGACTATCCACAAATTCTTTTCTTCTAAATAACTGAAGATCTGTAATTTGCTCTCCTAATCCAATGTATTTTACAGGAATTTTAAATTGATCGGAAATACCAATTACAACACCTCCTTTTGCAGTACCATCCAGTTTGGTTAAAGCCAAAGCATTTACATCGGTAGCGGCAGTGAATTGTTTTGCCTGCTCAATCGCATTTTGACCAGTAGAAGCATCCAATATCAATAGAATCTCGTGTGGTGCATCAGGTATCACTTTTTTCATCACCATTTTAATCTTGGTCAACTCGTTCATAAGGTTAACCTTATTGTGTAAACGTCCAGCTGTATCTATTATGACTACATCGGTTTTTTGGGCTTTCGCAGACTGTAAAGTATCAAAAGCGACCGAAGCCGGATCAGCTCCCATTCCTTGACTCATAATAGCAACATCAACACGTTTTGACCAGATAGTTAATTGATCTACTGCCGCAGCTCTAAAAGTATCACAGGCACCTAAAACAACAGACTTTCCTGCTGACTTATATTGATGTGCCAATTTTCCAATAGTTGTTGTTTTACCCACACCATTAACTCCTACAACTAAAATAACATATGGATAATCTTGCTTTTCAAAATCGAAACCTTTCAGATTTTTGTTTTCGGTTTCTTCGAGCAAAAAAGCAATTTCTTCGCGGAGCATTTTATTTAATTCAGAAATACCAAAATATTTATCCTGAGAAACACGATTTTCAATTCGTTCAATAATTTTTAGAGTTGTTGCAACTCCGACATCAGCTTTAATTAAAATCTCTTCCAAATTATCGAGTACATCCTCATCGACTTTAGATTTTCCAACAACTGCTTTAGTAAGTTGTGAAAACAAATTGGTTTTGGTTTTCTCCAAACCCTTGTCCAAAATCTCCTTCTTCTCTTTAGTAAAGAACGACGCTATACCCATAATTAAATTTTTTAATAATAAAAATGCCTCATCTATATTGAATAGATAAGGCAATATTTTTTAAAAAACAGAAAATACTATTTCTGAGCAGCCAACTTCTTAGCTTCTGCTAATGGAAGGATTACTTCCTTAAAAGCATAAGCTCCTGTTTTTTCTGATTTAACCGTGCGGATTACTTTCGCCCAATCTTTTCTTGCAGTTTGTAAACTTGCAACTACTTTCTTAGCCATAATTATTTAATTTCTCTATGAATAGTCATCTTTTTAAGAATAGGGTTAAATTTCTTTAACTCCATTCTTTCAGGTGTGTTTTTTCTATTTTTAGTACTAATATAACGAGATGTACCCGGTATACCACTTTTTTTGTGCTCAGTACACTCCAAAATTATTTGTCCTCTTGCTTCTTTGCTTTTCTTAGCCATAACTATTAATTTTTCAGGGCTGCAAAAGTACTTAAGTTTTCCACTTTATCAAACCTTTTAATTATTTTTTTATTCTTTCTTTCCACATTAAGCTGTTAGTAAAATACCTGTTTCTTTAAAAAATGTATTTCAAAAATAATATCCTCTAAAAAATCGAAACCATTTTTAAATATCAAGCATATAATACTGATAATCATAAATCTATACTACGTTGAATATAAGAAGAATAATCTTTCAACCGAGTTTCATAATCTTCATCAAAAAGGTGTGATGAAATAATAAAATCAGCTGTAGATCGATTAGATGCGGTAACAACATTATACAAAACAGTAAGTCGTAAAAGTGCTTTTACATCAACATCATGAGGTTGAGCCGACATTGGATCCCAAAAGAAAACCATAACATCTATTTCCCCCTCAGCAATCATTGCTCCCAACTGCTGGTCGCCACCCAATGGGCCGGATTTCATTTTTTTTACCATAAGCTGATGCCCTAGCGTGTCATTATTCAATTCCTGCTCAACTAATACGCCAGTTGAACCAGTGCATGTTATTAAATGGTTGCGTAACTTTTTTTTATTAAAACGAATCCATTCAATTAAATCTTTCTTTCTATTATCGTGTGCTACCAGAGCAATATTTTTTTGCTTTCTCATTATTATTTTTCAATTCTTAAATCTAAATCTCTATTATCCCAAACGAGATTTATAGTAAGTAATTTATTTTCCTTATCCCAAGTATATTCGCCTTTCTTACGCTTTTTAAATTTAAGTCCACGACCATTTACAAATATACGTTCAGGCTGTTCCAGGAAATTATGAATTATAATTTTTAACCCTCGAGTTTCACTCTTTCCTTTGTATTCCCCATTATCCGATTCAATAACAAAATGTAATAGATGTCTTGCATTACTTGCTGCAAATTCAATCATTTGATATCTTTCTTCTTCGATTGAGCTAAAATAAGCGCCATCATCTTCATAGAGCGATGCATTTGTTTCAGCATTATATTTAGGATAATAATGTACTTCAAGCGCATTGGGGTAATTATCAGTCGAATAAAAATCTGGAACCATCGGAATAATAGAGCCTTCCTTTACGAAAACAGGTATTATTTCGTCAAAAGTGATAATAGGAACTTCCGAGCCACCATAAACTTTATTATCGGTATAGAAATCATACCATAAACCTTTAGGAAAACGTACAATTACAGAATCAACTTCAGGATGAATTACAGGTGCTACCAAAAAAGCATCGCCAAACATATATGCATCTGAATAGTTTGAAAATGATTCATTTTCAGATTCCAAATAGAATAAAGGTTTTACAATTGGCTTTCCTAAAGTAGTATTTTTATAAGCTGCAGTATAAATATATGGCATAAGACGATAACGTAATTTTATAGCATCTCGAACTATATTTTGCGTTTCATCGCTAAAAAAAATAGGTTCAGAAGGAATCCCTGATCCATGTGGACGAAATATAGGATTGAACACTCCAAACTGCAGCCATCTCCTATACAGTTCTTCGTCTTTTTCGCCCAATGCAAATCCACCTAAATCGGAAGAAATATAGCCCAAACCACTTATGCTCATATTCAACATTAAGGGCAATTGTGCTTGCAAACCACTCCAGGAGCGAGATACATCGCCCGACCAAGGAAAAACAGAATAACGCTGAGAACCAGCGGCTCCTGCCCTATTTAAATGAAATAAACGTCTGTCGGGATAATGCTCACGGTATTTTTCGAAAAGCATTTTTTCCCATTCATGTCCATATATATTATGGACTTCATCAGCAGTTCCGTTTATATGAATCATATCTGAAGGATGTGTTTCGGGTTCGCCCAAATCGCCCCACCAACCTGCAACTCCAATTTTTATTTGCTTATCGTATTGCTCCCAAAACCAATCTTTGGTTTCCTGTTTGAAAATATCCATCAGAGCTCCGGGGCCAAAATAAAAATCTTTCATTACGTAAGTTTCTCCTTTAGAATTAGTTGCAAATAATCCGCTGGTATCTCCATGAGTAAACCAATAAGCAGTATCAATAACCATTGGTTCAGTTATCAAAATAGTTTTTACACCCTTTTCTTTAAAGTTGGCAATCATTTTTTCGGGTTCAGGCCAGTTTTTTTTATACCATTTCAAATTACCTAATCCACCTTTAATGCTATCGCCAAACCAATAAAAATCAATGATTACTGCATCCAAAGGAAAATCTTTTGCTTGCATTTCTTCTACTATTCCTTCTAATTCAGCTTGAGTACGATACGCCATTCGCGATTGCAAATTACCTAAAGCCCAACGCGGAGGTAATGGTTGACGTCCTGTTAGTGATGTATAATTAGTATTTATTTCTTCAAAGTCATCGCCAGTTACAATATAATAATTCATATGTCCGCCAATTGCTCCAAATTCTAAAATATCACTCTCGGAATAGCCGATATCAAAATAGCCTTTTTGAGGATTATCGAACAATAATAAATATTTATTTGATGATAAAATAACAGGGAGTGTATAATTCAAATTTTGCGCTCCAAAGCCATAATTATAATCAGGTTGATTGTAAAGATTTAAGCGATAGCCTCTTCTATCCATAGGAATAGCACGTTCTCCTGTGCCATATATATGCTCACCTTCAGAAAGTTGTAAGCGAATTCCATTATTATCAAAACGTTCGAAAAAACCCAATTCTTCTTCAAAAAGAAAATCGGCATTATGCTGATAAATAATCTTTAAAGGCGACTTTTCAATTGTTAGATGAATATCGCCAGATTGAAAATTAATTTCTGCACAAACGTCCACAATCTGGGTTTCTACTTTCTTTGCATCAAGAATAACGGAATGCGATTGATAAGGAACATTTTTATTTTGAGGGAGATATTCAACATGTAGAATTTTATCTTCGAAAGGCGTAAACAAATAACTTCCGTGATCAGTATAAACCTGCAACATTCCATTCGTCATTTTATGAGAGAGATATTCTCTTTTTAAAAATTCATAAGATGCTTGATCTTTAACTATTGGCTGATATCCATTTACCGAAATCAATATATCGTTTTCATCTTCCGTTTTACCAACTTTATCTCCTTTTGCATTTCTAAACACAAAAGCCAATTGATAGACTTCAGTTCCTTCAGGATAATTAAAAAACTGATCTGGAATTAACTCAAACTGATATTTATCTCCACCCAAAGCAGTCATTTTTACTCGATTATCCGCTTTGCCCCAATCACCTATGGCAAATTTCCAATCTTTAGAATCTCGACTATTTGAAGTAATAATACCTGTATGAAAATACAAATCCTCCTGCAATCCGTATAGTGCTTTATTGCCTTTTCCTGCATCATAAACAAAAACCAAATTTTCAGAAGTAAGTGGTTTATTGGAGTTTAACGTTATTTGAGCAATGGTAAAATCATTGAAAAAAATAAAAGATAAAAAGAAAAGTAAGTATTTGATTCTAGAACCCTTTTCGAAGAAAAAAGACATATTAAAAATTTTAATTTGGTTATCATGCAAAAATAGAGAAAAATCAAGCACTTCAATCCATAACGGATAGAATTAAAGCTAAAAAAACAAATTACCAAATCCCGCCGACAGTATTTCAACAGCAGCTCATTGTTAAGTCAGTATCAGTTCGATTATTATTTTTAATTCATCTTAAATCCGCAAGTCATCTGATGACTGATTGATACCCTGTTATTTATACTCAACACTATTTTTAGTCATCTGATGACTATCCTACTATTGAAATTAAAGTACATTTGTCTGATGGACATCGCATTTTTAATTTTTCTCGGAATTGTAGGCGGACTAATTGCAGGGATGCTTGGATTGGGTGGCGGTATATTTTACATTCTAATATTTCCTTACCTTATTGAAGCTCGTGGATTTCCATCAGAATTAACGGCACAATTTGCAATTGCTAATAGTTTATTTGGTATTATGGTGGCCTCCGGGATGTCGCTAATTTCTTATAAAAGAAAAGGAAAATTTCCAATAAAAGAAATTTTAACAGTAGGAATAGCATCAGCAATTATAGCATATTTCAGCCTGAATTTCATTGTTTTACAAGTTTGGTTTTCAAAAATAATATTCAATATTTTCATTATTATTTTAATGATATATATTCTACTGAAAATGTACCTGGAACTTAACCTTGAAAAAAAGGAAAATGGCAAAATTACCGTTGCGCAAGGAATCGCTAGTGGTGGAATAGCCGGATTCGTTTCTGCTTTAAGCGGATTAGGTGGGGGTATAATTATTATTCCGCTTCTTACTTTTCGCTTTAAAATTTCTTTAGTAAAAGCAAAAACCATATCGTTAGCTATGATATTCATTAGTTCATTAACAATGACTATCAACAATTTAATTGTTCAACCTTATCAAACTATAGAATCGGTAAAAACAATAGGATATATTATTCCATCTTGCATTATTCCAATAACAATAGGCGTATTGATTGGCAGTCCTTTAGGTGTAAAATGGAGTACAAGTTTAAAACGAAAATATCTCGATTTATTATTTATGGTCTTCGTTATAATTGTTTTAATCGAAAAAAGCTATGGATTAATCAGCGCTGCTTTTTAGCAGCCGATTTGATACATATTTTTATAGGCGACTTTGAATATTCTAAGCTTTAATTTCCGAATAAAGCGTTTTATAAATTTCCAGTAATTGAATAGCAGAGTTTTTCCAGGAAAAATATTCGACTCGCTTTTTACCTTTAATTTTGAGCCGATTTGCTAAATCACTATTATTAACAATTTCGCCGATTTTTGCCGCTATTTCTTCGGGTTTTTCAGGGTTAACAAGTGCGCCACCATCTCCGGCAATTTCAGGCATACAGCTTGTATTAGATGTTATGACAGGTGTGCCAGCGGCCATTCCCTCCAAAATTGGAATCCCAAATGATTCTCTTAAGCTTGCATAAATAAATACACGGCTAAAGGCATACAATAAAGGTATTTCCTTATTATCAACATAACCAATAAAACGAATATCTTTCTCCACATCAACTGGAATTTTCACACCCATTAGAGTAAAACCATCAGTTGGCGGCTCATCAGCCAAAATAAGCGGTAAAGGATTAGACGTGTTTGTGTGATAGATGATATATGCTCTTAAAACATTTGGAAAATTCTTTTTCGGGCTGGTATTTCCGAGTGTAAAAATATAATTAGCAGGTAAATTATAACGCTTTTTAAATTCCGGAAATTTTGATTTATCTATTTCCAAAAAACTGTCTGAAATAGAATTATAAATGACCATTAAGTTTGATCCCAGCTTTGGAAATCGTTTTGCAATTATGTCTTTTTCAGTATGAGAAACAGTAATAATTCGTTTTGCTGTTTTTATATTAGAAGGGACTACCCAGCGTCGGTAAAAATTTCCCATCAATTGATATAGTGTTGATTGAAAAGAAACAAATTTAAAATTTTCGAGATAAATAATATCATGTAAAGTAAGTACTAGTGGAATCTTTAACCACATTGGAGCAGTATTGCTGGTACAATGCAGTATATCGATTTTATGACGTTTAACTTCTCGGGGCAAAATAATTTGCTCCCAAATATGATAAGCTGCTTTTTTTGTACGAACCAAATGGAAATTATCAGTAGGCGTAAACCATTGATCTGCATCACCGTCTTTAACGAAAATGAAATACTCATTTTCTAAATCGATTTGCTGGAGTTGCTTAATGAGTTCTATAGCAACTATATCCATACCGTGTTTTTCAAGTCTAAACAACCGCTGACCTTCTATACCTATTCTCATAATCCTAATTATATTGTGTAAATATAAGTCGAATTTTTATAAAGACAAAAAGGAAAATTTAGTTTGGTAAAACTTAGCTTTTATCCATTTCCCTTAAGCACTCATACCATTTTTCCACACCTTCGCCGTTTTTCACTGAAATATCGATAAATATAAGTTTAGGGTTTACACGTAAGGCATACTCTTTTAATTTATCTATTTCAAAATCAACATATGGCAAAAGATCTGTTTTGTTGATAATACAGATGTCGGAAGTTTGAAACATAGTCGGATATTTCAATGGTTTATCTTCACCTTCGGTAACGCTGATTATTATTACCCTCTTTTTTTCTCCTAAATCAAATAATGCAGGGCAAACTAAATTCCCGACATTCTCAATAAATAAAATACTGTTTTCTTTGATTTGCAATTGCTCAACGGCATTTGTAATCATTGAAGCGTCGAGATGACAACCTTGGCCCGTATTAATTTGAATAACAGGCGCACCTGCTTTGTGAATGCGTTCCGCATCGTTTTGAGTTTGCTGATCACCTTCTATTACATAAATAGATAGCTCTTTTGATAATTGTTGAATTGTTGTTTCGAGCAAACTCGTCTTTCCTGATCCAGGCGAACTAACTAAATTGAGTGCCAAAATATTATTAGCCTTGAAGTAGTCACGATTTTGTTCAGCTATTGATTTATTGGCGCTTAAAATATCCTCCTCGATCTTAATTTCTCGATTCTTTGCAGTTTCAAAAGACTGATGCTGAATCGGTTTTTCTTTCACTGCCTTTTGATCAGAACGCACATGAAAATGAGCAGGTTTTTCTCCTTTTTCAATTCCTGATTTACCTGGTCTAAATATCAAATATGAATCTTCTTCTCCACAACCGCAACTACCGCACATAATTTAATTTTTAATTTTCAACATAATTTGATTTCTAAAGATACACATAACTTACTGAATATCTATAGAACTCACTCTCAACTCCTTACCTTTAATTATCTTCGCAGAATATTTTGAACAATACGGACAAGAAGTAAATAAATCGCTGACAACAAATACTTTCAAACAATTATTACATCTTGCTTTTCCGGTGATGCATTTAATATTAATTATTGCTTTTTCCAATAAAGAATCTTTAATTGCAATATTCAAGGAAAATTTAAGCGCATCAATTTCAATTCCTGAAATTTTCCCCACTTCTATATTAATGCTATCAACCCTTTTAGCATTTTCATTTCGCGCAGTGCGCGAAACTATTTCAACAATATTATATGCTATGGTTAATTCATGCATTTATAAATAGTTTTTAACTTAACAAATTCGCGGAAGCTGTTCACCGCTTAGTTTATCTACCATACGCTTACCTCCTATTTGAGTATTTAGCCAAACTAATCCGGGATTTGTTTCACTAACCTCACCAATTATACAGCTCTCTTTTCCCAATGGGTGGCGTTTCATTATTTTAAGAATTTCATTTGCTGATTCTTCAGCAACTATCATAACCACTTTGCCTTCATTAGCCAAATATAACGGATCGAAACCGAGAAGCTCACATACACCGCGTACTGTATCTTTAACAGGTATAGAATTTTCATCTATTGCAATTCCGTATTTTTTATTTTCTGCTAATTCGTAAAGTACTGTTGCCAAACCTCCGCGAGTAGCATCGCGCATAAACTTTACACCCCTTGAGTTATCCAAAACTTGATAAATTAGTTCATTTAAGATCGCACAATCCGAAACCAAATTTGCCTGAATTTTTAGCGAATTTCTTGCACTTAAAACACTTATGGAATGATCTCCCAAACTGCCGTTAATAATTATTTTATCGCCTTTGCATATATATTCCGCTTTGCTTAAACCAATATATTTGGCCGGCAGTTTTCCGATACCACTTGTATTTATAAAAAGCTTATCACATTGACCCTTAGCTACAACCTTTGTATCTCCCGTTACAATCTTTACCTGTGCTTTTTCAGCTTCTTCGGCCATGGAACGCACAATTTTTTCCAATTGAGATAATGAAAAGCCTTCTTCAATAATAAAACCGCAGCTCAGAAACATTGGTTTAGCACCGGAAACGGCTAGATCATTTATGGTCCCGCAAACGGCAAGTTTGCCAATATCACCACCGGGAAAGAACAAAGGGTCTACTACAAATGAATCGGTTGTAAATGATATTTTTTTACTTTTCATTTGAAGGAATGCGGAATCTGATAATTCCTCCAAGATATCGTTTTTAAAGTAATGCAAAAACAATTGCGATATCAAATCACTTGTAAGTATACCTCCGCTTCCGTGCCCTAATAAAACCCTATCGTCTTCAGAATAAATCATTTAAATGTTTTTTCCATATTTATAAAATGCATGACAACTGCCCTCATTTGATACCATACAAGCACCAGCAGGATTTGATGGATTACAAGCTTCCCCAAACAAAAGACATTCGTTTGGGCTTTTCAATCCTTTTAGTATTTCGCCACATATGCAGCCGATATCCAATATAGTTTCTTCCACATCAACATCGAATTCTGTCTCCGCATCAATTTGTTTGTATTTATCTCTGATTTTCAAACCACTGCTAGGAATTATTCCAAATCCCCGCCACCAATCGTCTCGCACTTCAAAAACATCCATTAATATCTTCTGTGCCAATATATTACCTTCCGGCTGAACTGCTCTTGTATATTGTATCTCAACTCTTGTTTCGTTCTTTTCAATTTGCTTAACTAACATATAAATGCTTTGCAATATGTCTAATGGCTCAAAACCGCAAACTACACAGGAGATTGAATTTTCATCCGCAAGAGTTTCATAAATTTTACTTCCCGTTATTGTGCTAACGTGACCTGGACAAATAAAACCATCGATTCTAATTTCACCATCGGCCAATAATTTTAATGCCGGCGGCATTATTTTATGAGCACTGAATAAATAAAAGTTAGAAATATTTTCTTGAAATGCTTGCTGAATACAAACTGCACTTCCGGGAGCTGTAGTTTCAAAACCTATTCCTAAAAAAATTACTTTTTTTTGTGGATTTGCTTTCGCAATTTCGAGAGCGTCTGTGGTAGAATACACCATTCGTATATCTGCTCCTTTGGCGCCTTCCTTCTCTAATGAAGAACTCGAACCCGGAACTCGTATTAAATCGCCATAAGTAGTAATGATAGTATTTTGCATTCGACTATAGGCTATACATTGATCGATATATTTTTTGTCGGTCACACAAACCGGGCATCCGGGACCTGATAAAAGATGAATATTTTTCGGTAACATATCAACAATACCAAATTTATGAATCGCCATAGTATGCCCTCCGCAAACTTCCATTAAATTAATTTCCTTTGTTGATGTTTGTTTTATCAAACTCAACAAACAGTTCACTAATTCAGGACTACGATATTCGTCGATATATTTCATTGTTCACGATTCAATATTAGAATCATTATCTAAGTTATTTAGTCGCTCAATCTCAGTTAAAATTTCAATAATTTCATTTGCTTCATCGTTAGAAATAACTTGAAGTGCGAAGCCGGCATGCAATAATACATAGTCTCCTATTTTCGGATTTTCAATCAATTGCAAGTTTGCATTACGCAGTGCTCCGCCAACTGTTACTTGAGCTTCAAATCCGTTTAGACTTATTATTTTTGCAGGTATACTTAAACACATATCTTTTTAAATTAATTAATCAACATTCTTTTCTTTGGCGGCTATGGCCAATTGACCTAAAGCAATTCCACCGTCATTTGATGGAAATTTATGCTGAGAATAAACATCAAAACCCATTTCCGATAAACGATTTTCTGTTTTTTCGAGTAAATATTTATTCTGAAAACTTCCGCCCGAAAGAGCTGCTTTTTGAAGTCCGCTTTCCATTCTGATTTGTTCAGCCACTTGAACAATTACCTCAATAATAGTATTGTGAAACTTAGCTGATATTACGCCAATAGCGATATCACTTTTCAAGTCATTAATAATCTCTTTAAACATCTTCTTAAAAGAAATTATTTTATCAAAGCTAAAGGAATAATATTCCTCAATACCATTAATCAATATTGCTTCCAAACGCATTGGCGCTTCGGCATGATAAGTCGAGTTGCGGCATACACCGATAAGTGATGCCACTGCATCAAATAATCGACCCGCACTTGAACTTAAGGGACAATTTATCTTTTGATCTAAAGCTTGAAGAATAATTTCTATCTCACTTCTATTAAGCTGATTAACGAAATCGAAGCTCCAAATTTCTTCTTTAAAATAAGAATACAAATAAGCTAAAGTTGAGCGCCAGGGCTGATGTATTACTTTATCTCCTCCCGGCAAAGGAATAGCTTCGAAATGTGAATATCTTTCAAAATTACTAAGATCACAAATTAAAAATTCACCACCCCAAATTGTTCCGTCAGTACCAAATCCCGTACCATCCAATGCAATGCCTATTACTTTTTCATCTAAGTTATTTTCTGCCATACAAGAAGCAATATGTGCCCAATGATGCTGAACAGCCATTGATTTCACATCTAATTCCACGGCAAATTTTGTCGACAAATAATCAGGATGAAGATCGTGTATCACAAAAGTTGGTCTAAACCTAAAAAGTCGTGAGAACAACTGAAAACTATATTTAAAATATTTGTAGGTTTCAAGGTTTTTTAGATCGCCAATATACTGACTAGCTATTGCTTGATGATCTTTACCGATTGCAAAACAGTTTGCCAATTCGGCTCCTGCAGCAAAAATACCTTCAGTGCTAAAAGGAAGATTGATTGGTGCGGGCGCATAGGAACGCGATCGACGGATAAGTCTCGATTTCCCGTTGACTACCATGCATACTGAATCATCAGTACGGTTAATAATATCGCGATTGTTTATCAGTATGGCATCGTATATGCCTGCAAGATTTTTCCTTGCAGTATTATTTCCAATAGCAATAGGTTCATCAGCTTTATTACCACTCGTAAGAACAATGACCGATGTTTTTAAATGCTCAAACATTAGATGATGTAAAGGCAGATAAGGTAAAAAGCAACCTAGACTATTAAGTTCTTGATTAATAGCGATGGGAAGCAATTTTTTTTGTTTCAATAAAACTATAGGACGTTGCCAGGATGTGACTAATTTTTCTTCTTCTTGATTTAACTCAACATATTCTTTAAGAGTAATCAAATCCTTAAACATTAATGCGAAAGGTTTTGCTTCGCGAATTTTAGTTTTTCGGAGTCGTATAACTGTTTCTTCCTGCAATGCATCGCACATCAAATGAAAACCGCCCATTCCTTTTATGGCAATTATCTTTCCGTCTTGTGTAAGTCTCGAAATCTTTTTAAGAATAATTGAAAAATCAGTATGATGTTTACTACCGATTATCAATTCATAAGATGGGCCACATATTTTACAAGCAACGGGTTGTGCATGAAAACGCCTATTTTTAACATCTAAATATTCACTTTTACAAACAGGACAGAGTTGAAAATCGTGCATGCTTGTATTCTTCCTGTCGTAGGGCAGGCTTTTAATAATTGAAAACCGGGGACCACAATTAGTACAATTGATAAACGGGTAGTCAATTCTGTTTTGCTGAGACTTCATATCCATCAGACAATCTGTACATACCGCAATATCAGGACTAATTTCAGTTATTTTTCCCGAATTATTATCCTTGCTTTTTATAATGGAAAAATCAGTGAAGCCTTCATATCCAACAATCTTCCAATCAATATTATTTATTGAAGAAGCAGATGGAGCAGCTATACGAATTGTTGATAAAAAATTTCCCAAACTTTTTTCATTTCCTTCAAGTCTAACTTCAACGCCGGCATTACTATTATCTACCCATCCTTTTAGATCATAAATATTTGCTAATCTATATATAAAAGGTCTAAATCCAACTCCTTGAACCAAGCCCGTTATTTGAAGTTTGATTGCAGAAATTTCATCACTGACTTGTGTTATATGAAGTCCTTCTTTCTTCATTATCTTTTTATTTCAATAAATTTATTATTTTATCATCATAAATAACATTTTAAGAAAACTGAAACACCAACCACAAAATCCCCACACCAATGGCCATAATCCCACCAAAAATGCGTAAGTAAATAGAAAGATTTACCTTTTGTTTTTCATCAGCTTTGTGAGTAATCATTCCCAACGTAAAAGCATAAGCAACCATGGCGACGATGGTACCTACTCCGAATCCGCTCAAATAGAATATTGCTCCCGATTTTGACGGCAAGGCCAATGTGGGTAACAGCGCTACCAAATGAGAAAGTCCGGCAATGCCATGAACAATTCCAATTGTCAGTGCAGTAATCAGATTTTGTCGATGCGTTTTAACATGCTCGTGAAAATGTTCTTCTTGATGTTTATGTTGATGGTGATGAATATGAATTTCATCACCGTGAGCATGTGGATGAACATGACCTTTTTTACCACCATGATATTTGCGCAAACGAATCAGTGTCCATAATCCAATGAATATTAGCAATATACCTACTAAACTTTCGCCGTATCCGGAAATAATATCTATAGCAATCTTATCTTTTATCAAAATAAAAATTAGTCCGAGAATCATCATTCCCAAAACATGACCCAAACCCCAAAGCATACCGATAGACCAAGATTTTTGTTTACTGCTTATAGCCAGAGGTGTTACAGCAGCTAAATGATCTGGCCCCGAAACAACATGTATAATACTCATTATCACACCACTTAAAAGCGGCAGATCAGAATATTTTAATCCGTGGTTAATATGCAATAAAATTGAAAAGAAGTCTAGTTTTTCCATAGTTTTTCAGAGTAAAATTAATTTCCCTAACAGTTTTGGATATCCGTGCAATTATAAAGCTCGTCCCCTTTCTTTATAACCGAATTATTGCATCCGGCACGATTACAAATCCCCACAAAATGATTATAATCCTTCTGAGATCGGCAAAACAGCATTTTAAGATTTCCTTTACAATGGCAAGGTGCGTAGTTTGGTAATTCAATGCCGCATTCGGGACAATGAAATTCCCATATTTCATTGTCCATTTTATTTACTCCAATAGTTACATAGTTTTTATCACCGCAAACAGGATTAAGAATGAGTATACCTTCCTGCTTTTTTCGTTTTATCTGAATACTAATTGCACTCAACTTATTAAATTTTGTATTCACATTGATTAAATTATGTCCGTTCGGACAATAACATTCCTTTAATACAATTGGATCCTTTTTTGGTTTCCCTTCCGCTGCTTTTTGCTCCGGAATCCTCATTCCGCCTTTTCGATCAAATATTTTCATCATTTATTTTATTTCAGGGATCGATGATTTACAATTTGTTTTATCAATTAAATAAGTTCCTATTTTTTGATGAATCGCAGGGTAGAGTTTTTCAATTTCAGGGCTAAAATGATCGTTGTACACCATATCCTCAATAATTTCTATGGCAATAATCTCAATAATAGTCGGGATTTCATAGTTCAGTCGCTTCCCTAACTCTAAAGCCGTTAAAAATTTAATATCATGCAAATTAGACAAATGCAAGGTTTCCTTAAAATCATCAGGAGTAAAATGATAAATGGTTCCGGGAATGCCATCTTTGGTTTTTATGGCATCCAAAAATACAACCTGCCGATAACCACGGATTATATCCAATATATCAAGTCCACCTACAAAGGCTGATTCATAAACCAGATTTTTGTGTTGATGGCTTTTTTGTAATTCCATAACCAACTTAGGACCAATTCCATCATCTGTAAGTAGTTCATTACCTATTCCATAAATCAGTATTTTTTGATTCTTTATCATTTTTATTGCTAACGCGATATTCGATCTATAAGATTTCCATTGCTATCTTTAATTAAAACTTCCATTGGCATTTCGCCTCTTAAACTATGCGTTGCACACGAAAAGCAAGGATCGTAAGCCCGAAAAGCCATTTCGATCATATTTAATATTCCTTCTGAAGGAATCTCTCCTTTTTTTATTAAACCTTGAGCCGCTTTTTTAAGCGACATACAAATGGCAGCATTATTATTTGTAGTTCCTACGATAATATTGGCTTTGGTAACTATGCCTTTTTCATCGGTCCAATAATGATGCGTTAAAGTTCCTCTTTGTGCTTCAACAATACCAACGCCTTCACCAACTACTTTACCTAATGGGGTTTTCAATTCCTTGCCTGTTATATCAGGATCGGTAATTAATTCAAGAGCTCTTTCTGCAGCATACAGCAACTCAACCAATCGAGCCCAATGCATTGCCAAAGTTGCATGCACGGGTTTTCCGCCTAAAGTTTTGAATAATTTTTCGTATTCGATTTGTGCTAAAGGGGTTGCCATTCCATCAGCAGCATTTAGGCGTGATAAAGGCGTTGCATGATAAACTCCTGAATCTTGACCTTCGACAAATCCGCTCCATCCTTTCTTTTTTAAGAAAGGGAATTTTAAGTAGCTCCAAGGCTCTACACGTTCTTCAATATAATCGAGGTATTCATTAGGAGCATATTTACAATGTTCGTTTCCGTTAACATCAACCACTCTTACTTTTCCGTCGTAAAAATTCACTTTATTGTTAGCATCAACTAATCCCATCGAATGGAGATTGAGCAAATATGGGCCGTTAACAATCAAATCAACATAGTCTTTATTGCCTAAAACTACATCATCGAATATTTTGAGAGAGAATTTTGCAAAATCGATAAATCCGCGCACTTTTTGCTCTATATCGTCTCGCTCTTCCATGGTAATTCCTTTACGTACACCACCCGGAATATTCATAACAACATGGGTTTGATGTCCGCCCAAAAGTGCTTGAATCTCTTGTGCAATTCTTCTTTGCTTCAAAACTTCAGTTCCGATTTCGACTCCAACTTTACCGATTACACCCAAAATATTACGTTCTGCTTTAGGCGAATCGGGACCTACAACAAAATCAGGTGCTGCAAGAGCATAAAAATGTGCTATATGACTATGAACAAAATGAGCCATATAGAATAATTCGCGCAATTTTTTAGCAGTTGGCGGAGGCTCAACGCCATAAACTGCATCGGCAGCTTTGCCTGAAGCCATATGATGACAACCCGGACAAACACCACAAATTTTGGTCACGATTTGAGAAAGTTCAGCCACGGGACGCCCTTCAACGAATTTCTCAAAACCTCTTAATTCAGGCACTTGAAAGTAAACGTTATCCACATCTCCATCATCCTTCAAAAATATTTCTATTTTACCATGTCCTTCGAGTCGTGTAATCGGATCAATTGTAATTCTCTTCATAATGATAAATTTAATGTTTCAGATTTTCTCCCGGTAATTTGCATTTAATAAAACATTTCTTTTTGATTAACTTTTCTGTTCTTGTTTTGCTTTCTCTCACCTTGCATATTATCGCCTTGTTCATTTTTATTTTGCATGATTTTCCTTCTCAAATATGAAGACGGCAAACTAAAGCGATAAAGTGTTCCTGCCAAGTCATCGATTTGGGCAATAATTCGTTCAATTTCTTCAGGATCATTTGAATCGATCATAGTGGCAATTGCCGACATCATTTTAGCACCCGGGTCTGTAATTCCTTCAGAAGGACCATAACAACCTCTGCAGGGCGCATTTCCTTCTATACAACGTACTCCGCAACCTCCGCGAGTTGCAGGTCCCATACAAATTACACCTTGTTCTAAAAAGCAGGTCTTTCCATCATCTTCAATTTCCCATGGTCGTTTAAACTCTTTAATCAGCTTATTGTCAGTCTTTTCGCGTTTACATTCGTCACATTGTGATTTTGCTAAAGCTCCAACAACCGATCCTTTAGGTGGTAATTCAGCACCGGTAACAATTGCCATAAAAACTTCTACCAAACGTTCTGTTTGTGGTGGACAACCGGGCAAATAGTAATCGACATCAACAACATCATCAAGTTTCAGAACATCTTCATAAAAGTATGGCAATGTTAATGTCCCTTCCTTCATTTCAGTTTCTAACATCGGGTGGATTTTCTCAGGATTCACGGTACTTTCACTTTCGTAATAGGCTCGTTTAAAAATTTCTTCTTTTGAACTGAAATTGGCCAATCCAGGAATTCCTCCCATATGTGCACAGGATCCATAAGCTACCAGGACTTTTGACTTTTTACGCAAAAGATGAGCAATCTCTTCATTTTCACTGTTTCTAATGGCTCCATTAAATAAACATACATCAATGAAACCATCTTCCATATCCTTCACATCTTTATACTTTATGTCTAAGGCTATTGGCCAAAAAACAATATCTGCTGCATCGATAACAGCAAAAAGTTTTTCATGCACGTCAAGAACGGAAACACAACATCCGCCACATCCTGCTCCCCAATAGATGGCTAATTTTATTTTTGTTTTTTCTACTTCTTGTGTCATATTTCACCTTCCTCTCTTATTAATTCCATAATATTTTTTACGCTACATGGCCCTAAATCAGTGATTGTTTGAGTGAATTGATCAACCAGATCGGCAAATTGCTTTCCTTCGCTTGCACTTATCCATTCTAAATGAATACGTTTATTATCAATTCCCATTTGATCGACATACTTCTTTAGAAGATGATATCTCCGAAGGCATTTATAATTGCCTTCATGATAGTGACAATCGCCGGGATGGCATCCACATATTAATACTCCGTCTGCGCCTTCTTTAAAAGCTTTTATAACAAAAGTAGGCTCTACTCTGCCTGAGCACATTACGCGAATAATATTAATATTCGATGCATATTTTAGTCGAGA